>CALEMV010000223.1 GCA_937910655.1 uncultured Solobacterium sp. | reverse complement strand
GTTACCAAATGGTTGAGAAATATTTGCATCGTATTGATGATATAGAAAAAAAGATTATTTTTAAAGATCGTACAACCATACATTTTGAAGAGATTATCTCAATTGAATATGAAGAGTTTTAGATTGGCATAAAGTTGGCACAGGAATGTACCGACTTTTTTTCTATATATAAGTGAGTAGGGAGGAACTCATATGAAGATAGAAAAGATTAAGAAACAAATTCAAAATCTGATTCTGCGAATCTTGTCAGTGTTAATGGTATTTACACTGTTGCCACACTTACATGTTTATGCAGAAAGTACAACAATAACTTGTACAGATGTACCGGGTAGACAAATCTATTATGTAGATGGAATTGCCTATGATACGCCAGAGTCTCATTTCTTGCGTGCGGATGGAATCCCCGCATACTGTATACAGCCAAAGATACCGGAAATCTATCATCCGATTGGCTATGTAGGAGAAGATCCAGGATGGACTAAGATGTCGGAACTTGATCGAAATATCATGCTTGCATATGCATTCTTTGGGTATGGCTTTGATGGCGAAAGGACAAATGAACGTTACCTGGCTGCACAGGATTTAATTTGGGAATATTTAGGTACAACCAATATTTCACGTGCAACGATTGATACGACACAAAAGAAAAATGAAATTCGATCACTCGTAGAGCAGTTGCGTTTCATGCCAAATCTTCAAGTTGTGGAATATAACCAGAATGTGAAGGAGGGTAGTTTCTTTACTGGTGAAATTGATGGCAACGTACCAGTACATGTGGTAAATACAAATGGTAGTCTTGATAACTTTGATGTAGTTGTTGAAAATGGATTACTTGTAAATGTAAATGGAGAGCCTGTATCTACCGTTGTAGGAAGTGATTTCTATGTTAAAGTTGCAATGGGTCAACAAGCAAAGATTCGCTTTATCAATAAACTATTATCTCGTAATGATGAAGGTGGAGAAAATCAGATTATCTATCGTTCACCGATTAATCAAGATGTGATTAAGGCAGGAAAGTTACATGTGGATAGTGCAGAGATTAATCTATACGCTGTAGGTACAAGTATTAACTTAATCAAGCGTGATAGTGATACAAATCTACAACAACCACAAGGTGCTGCAGAATCATTTGTGAAAACGAGTTATGAACTATTTGATGAAACAGCACAAATACCTGTAGGAATGTTAAACATTGATGAAAGTGGTGTTTCTAATACAATTCAGGGTCTTTATTATTCACATCAGTATTCTGTCAAAGAGGTAACAGCACCAACTG
>CALEMV010000222.1 GCA_937910655.1 uncultured Solobacterium sp. | reverse complement strand
ACCAATTCCGACAGCCACCGCAAGAGCACCAAATAGTCTATTAAACATAGTTGTCTCCTCTCTGTCTCTCTATGCCATATTTTAGCACATCTCACTAAAATACCCTAACAGAAACCTCAGCGTTTTTGTTCTAAATAAGTCATGATACTAACCGCATTTGAGGCAGCACCTTTACGAATTTGATCTCCACAACACCAAAGACTAATACTATTTGCTCGACTTGTATCTTTACGGACACGACCCACGTAGACAATATCTTGATTCGATGTCTCAATCGGCGTAGGCACATGGTCTTCAATCAGTTGTACACCTGGGAAGTTTTTAATTGCTTGACGAATTGCATCTAATGAAACTTCTTGTTCTGTTTCCACTGTCAAAGAAATGGAATGAGAACGATACACCGGTACACGTACACAAGTGCAGTTTACCTGCATATCCTCCGCATGCATGATCTTACGACCCTCATTATGCATCTTCGCTTCTTCTGTTGTATAACCATCCTCTAGATATGAGCCAATCTGGGCAATACAGTTATACGCAATCTGTGCTGGGAAGACATTTGGATGAACCTCTTCCCCTTTATCAAGTTCTATAATCTGCTGACGTAATTCACGCATCCCTTCAACACCTGCACCACTGACAGCTTGGAATGTTGTCGCATTTACATGCTTGATTTTGGATAAGCGATGAATTGGTGCAATTGCCATCAACGCAATAATCGTAGAACAGTTTGGATTTGAAATAATGCCATGATGATGAAGCGCGTCATCCCCGTTAATCTCTGGAACAACTAACGGCACATCATCCTGTAAACGAAAAGCACTAGAATTATCAATAAGCACTGCATTTGCCTTTTGAATCAAAGGTAAATATTCCTTCGTTAATGCATTGGATACCGCGCCCAATACATAATCTAATCCTTCAAAAGAATGCTCATCTACAACCTGTACCGTGATTCCTTCGCCATGAAACGATAATACGCGTCCAGCCGATCTTGGGCTGGAAAATAAACGCAATTCATCTACCGCAAGGTTTTGCTCTTCGATGCATTCTAGCATTTGTCTTCCAACTGCGCCCGTTGCACCTAAAATTCCAATTTTCATGCATGTTCCCTCTCTTCTTGAATAAAACGTTCATAGATACAGCGAATCGCATTGTGGAAGTCATGATTTGATACACCTACCACAACAGATAATTCATCTGCGCTCTGATTGATTACTTTAATATTGATCTTATGATCACCAAACTCACTTAATAACTGCCCTGAAGCACCTGGCACTTGTTTCATACCTCTTCCAACGATAGCTACCATCGCTAAATCTTCTTCCAGCATCAGTTCATCCGGTTCTAATTCCTTCTTGATTTTCGCAAGAATCTCATACTTACATTGTTCGATTGCGCCCTTTTGTACAATAACCGTAAATGTATCAACCGTAATCGGTACACTCTCGATAGAAATATGGTACTCCTCAAAGATGAATAATAATCTTCGTAAAAAGCCAACCTCTGTAGAACTATGACTCTTTACAACTGTAAAGGAAGCGTAATCTCTTCGACCCGTAATACCTGTAACAGTTGAAGTGCCATTGGCTTTATCATACTCTTCACAATCATCTTGAATGAATGTGCCAGGATTCTCTGGATCATTTGTATTCAAGATATGAATCGGAATATTCTTTTCACGAACCGGGAAAATCGCATCATCATGAAGTACATTAGCACCCATGTAGCTCATCCCACGTAGTTCACTATACGTAATTACCGGAATTTGATGTGGGTTATCAATGATTCGAGGATCAGCCACCAATATTCCAGATACATCAGTCCAGTTTTCATAAACTTCCGCATCAACGATATTTGCCAATATTGAACCAGTAATATCACTTCCCCCACGACTCATCACTTTGATTTGTCCATTTGGCAAAGCCCCATAGAAACCAGGAATAACATACTTCTGATTCATATCTACTAGTTTATCTAGATTCTGTTTAATCTTCTCAAAGTCAAAATCTCCATTATACTTAAACGCAATTACATCTTTCGCATCTAAAAACTTTGCGCCTAAATATTCAGCCATGCATCTAGCAGTTAAATACTCCCCACGTGAAACAATGTAATCAACTGGCGCATGTGTATCCAACATCTCTTTGACACTTGCGAATTCTTTTTCTAAATCAATCTTTAACGCAAGCGAATCACAGATACGTTGATATTTCTCTTTTACAAGATTAAAAATTGTTTCGTAGGATACACCATAGTTAATATG
>CALEMV010000221.1 GCA_937910655.1 uncultured Solobacterium sp. | reverse complement strand
TTATTTTGGGTTACAAAAAAATCACAGAAAAATAGTGGGGAATCGTGTATTTATTGCGCAAATGTCTATTATTTCATATCTTTTAGTTTTATAATATATGGAGGTATTATGAAGGAGGACATATGAGTACTGAAAACAAAAAAGTTTTCGAAGCTATGGATGGTAATACCGCAACTGCCCACGCCGCGTATGCTTTTACGGAAGTAGCCGGTATTTATCCAATTACACCGTCATCGCCTATGGCGGAAAATGTTGATGCATGGTCAACAGCAGGTCGTAAGAACGTGTTTGGAGATCGTGTTAAGGTTGTGGAAATGCAGTCTGAAGGTGGTGCTGCCGGAGCAATTCACGGTGCATTACAGGCTGGTTCTTTAGCTACAACATTTACAGCTTCACAGGGTCTATTATTAATGATCCCAAATATTTACAAGTTAAAGGGTGAAATGTTACCAGGAGTTATCCATGTAGCAGCTCGTACTTTAGCTACACACACATTAAGTATCTTCGGTGATCACTCTGATATTTATGCTTGTCGCCAAACAGGTATTGTTCAGATTTGTTCACACTCCGTACAGGACTGTATGGATTTAGCTGGTGTTGCACACTTGGTCGCAATTGATCAACGTGTACCAGTAATGCATTTCTTTGATGGTTTCCGTACATCACATGAAATCGATAAGATTGAAGTGATGGACTATGACTACTTAAGAAGCTTAGTTAACCAAGAGAGTTTAGAAGAGTTCCGTGCTTTAGCTCTAAACCCACATACAAACCCAGTTGTTCGTGGTGGTACACAGAACGATGATATCTTCTTCCAGGCTGCCGAAGCTCAAAATAATCACTTCGCAAATATTCCAGCTGTAGTAGCTGATTATATGAAGAAGATTTCTGAGCATACAGGTCGTAACTATGCACCATTTACATATGTAGGTGCTCCTGATGCTGAACGTGTCATTATTGCTATGGGTTCTGTAACAGATACTATTACAGAAACAATCAATACACTCGTTAAGAGAGGCGAAAAAGTAGGTTTAATTAAGGTCTACCTATATCGTCCATTCTCTGTTGAGTTCTTGAAGTCTGTTCTTCCAGCAACTGTTAAGAAGATTGCTGTATTAGACCGTACTAAAGAACAGGGTGCGCGTGAGCCATTATTCTTAGATGTTGTATATGCTTTACGTGATATCAAGAATCTAACAATCGTTGGTGGACGTTATGGTCTATCTTCTAAGGATACAAACCCATCTCATATCAATGGCTTATTTGAAGAATTGAAGAAGGATTCTCCAAAGGAAGAGTTCACAATTGGTATTGAAGATGATGTTACAAATCTTTCTATTGAACCAGTTGATATTACAGTAGACGCAGACTATACATCATGTATTTTCTATGGTTTAGGTTCTGATGGTACTGTAGGTGCTAACAAGTCAACAGTTAAGATTATTGGTAACAATACTGATTTATACTCACAGGCTTACTTTGCATATGACTCAAAGAAGTCTGGTGGTGTAACACGTTCTCACTTAAGATTTGGTAAGAGCCCAATTCATAGCCCATACTACATTGATAAGGCTGACTTTATCTCTTGTTCATTAGATAGTTACTGCTTCCAGTTTGATATGGTTCGTGACCTTAAGGAAGGCGGAACATTCTTACTGAACACAACTATCCCAGCAGAAGAAATTGCAGATAGATTACCTAACCGCATCTTAGCTAGACTTGCTAGACGTCATGCGAAGTTCTATATCATTAACGCAACTAAGATTGCGCAAGATACAGGCATGGGACGTTTCACAAATACAATCTTACAGGCTGCATTCTTCCGTCTCAATAAACAGATTATGCCATATAGCACATCCTTAGAATTAATGAAGGATTCTGCTCGTCATACATATGCTCGTAAGGGACAGGATGTTGTAAACAAGAATATCTTAGCAATTGAAACAGGTGCTTCAGGAATCGTTGAAGTAACTGTAGATCCAGCATGGGCTGACTTACAATTCGATAAGTCTGTTAAGGGTTCTACTGGTGATGCATTCTATGATGAATATGTAACACCAATCAATCACTTACAGGGTCAGGATATGCCAGTATCTTCATTCTTAAACTTTGGTGTAACAGATGGTACATTAAATCCTAATGTTGCATTCAAGGAAAAGAGAACAATCGCAACACTCGTTCCTGAATGGGAAGCTGAAAAGTGTATCCAGTGTGGTAAGTGTGGATTTGCATGTCCTCACGCTACAATTCGTTCATTCTTAATGAATGAAGAAGAAGTTGCTACAGCACAGAAGATTGCTGCTGAAAACAACGTTGAATTAACATTGAAGGATCCTTCTCCTGCATATAAGGGAGCTAAGGAAGCTAACCTCAAGTTCAGAATCCAAGTTTCTACAGAGAACTGTGTAGGCTGTGGTGTATGTATTACAGTATGTCCTACTAAGGCATTATCACCAGCTGACGTTAAGACTCAGTTAGGTCAAGAGCCAGTAGCTGATTATCTATACAAGCACACAACATATAAGAAGGAATTCGGTAACAATAATACTGAAGCTGGTGTCTCCTTGATGATGCCTTACTTTGAAGTATCTGGTTGCTGCCCAGGATGTGGTGAAGCTCCTTACTACCGTTTAGCTTCTCAGTTATTCGGTAACGATATGTTAGTTGCTAACGCTACAGGTTGCTCAATGATTTACTGCTCTGCTACTCCATCAAACCCATTCGTACAGGATGAAAATGGTGAAGGTGTTGCTTGGGCTAACTCATTATTCGAAGACAATGCTGAATACGGTTATGGTATGGCAGTTGCTCAGTCATACAAGAGTGCTCGTATCCTCAAGATTATGGAAGACAACCTTGATAAGGTTGAAGCTGACTTGAAGGCATCATTTGAAGCTTATATCGCTGCTAATGATGATCGTGATGTTCAAAGAACAATCGTTAACAAGTTAGTTGAACAGGTTAAGGCTTCTTCTAACCAAGAGGTTAAGGAATTACTCAAACTTGAAAGAGACCTTGTTTCTAAGTCTGTTTGGATCATCGGTGGTGACGGATGGGCTTACGATATTGGCTACGGTGGATTAGACCACGTAATGGCGAATAACCTAGACGTAAACGTATTAGTACTTGATACTGAAGTTTACTCCAACACAGGTGGACAGTCTTCTAAGTCATCTCAAGCTTCATCTATTGCGAAGTTTGCTTCCGGTGGTAAGCAAGGTGCTAAGAAGGATATCGGTCAGATCTTCATGGAATACGGTACAGCTTATGTTGCACAGGTATCTATGGGTGCTAACCAGACACAGACAATCAAGGCATTCAAGGAAGCTGAAAGTTACAAGGGACCATCAATTATCATCGCTTACTCACCATGCTTAGAGCACGGTATTAAGGGTGGATTGATTAACATGCCTAACGTTCAGAAGAATGCAGTTGCTTGTGGTTACACAGTTCTATACCGTTTCGACCCAAGACTTGAGAAGCCATTACAGATTGACTCTCGTACACCAGACTTCTCTAAGTTCAATGACTTCTTACTCAACGAAGCTCGTTACTTCAACTTACCTAAGGTATTAGGTCAAGAAGAAGCAGATAAGTTATTCGAGAAGGCTCGTAAGGATGCTGAAAAGCGTTACAACAGACTCTTGTTCAAGAAGAGAGTTCAAGACGAAGAAACTTCTGAATAATTAAACTTAAAACATATCCTCTTCATTTAGAGGATATGTTTTTCTTATTTGTAGATTCATGGTGGTATACTAAAGCAAAGTGAGGTACATATGAAACACTTTCTATTAAGAACTAGACAGGCACTCTTTGGTCCAATTCAAAAAATACAGTTAAACTTACAGCCTAAGATAATAAAAGGTGAACATGCATTATTAGATTTAGTGGATGTTTTAAGAGAAAAACATCATAGTCGGTATATGGTTGTTACAACAGCTGGATTTATCAAAAGAGGTACATTACAACCATTCTTCGAAAGATTAGAAGAAAGTCATATTCCTTATAGTATCTTTCATGATGTAAAGCCAGATCCAGAGATTTCGGATGTCGAAAATTTAAAGGAATATTATATAAATGAAGGTTGTCAAGGACTCATCGCAATCGGTGGGGGTTCTGTCATTGATTGCTCAAAAGCTGCACTAGCTTGTATTCAAAGTAGTCATCTTACTGTTAAGACAGTATTAGATACAGGAAGAGTATCTAAAACATTACCATTTTTTATCGCTGTACCGACGACTGCTGGCACTGGTTCTGAAGTGACTGCTGGTGCTGTTATTACAGATCCAATTAGGAAGCGTAAGTATGCGATAAGTCATTTATTTCTGATTCCAAAGTATGCTGTCTTAGATGCTTCTCTGTTGACTACATTACCAGCAAAGATGACAGCTTATACAGGTATGGATGCTTTAACACATGCCATAGAAGCGTATATAAATCATTTTAATAATCGTAAGACGAATGAGTATGCGCTAGAGGCAATTGAGTCTATTTTCCAATATTTAATACCTAGTTTTGAAGATGGATCAAATATACAATATCGTCTGGAACTTTTAGAAGCTTCTTATAAAGCTGGAGTAGCGATTACCAACAACTATATTGGCTACGTACATGCAATAGCACATGGTATTGGGGGAATGTATCATTTACAACATGGTATGATTAATGCCATTATTTTACCGATTGTATTGGAAGAATATGGGGACACAATCACAAAGAAACTAGCTCATATTGCAGATATCGTAGGCATTGCTGGTCATACAGATCAACAGAAGGCAAAATATTTTATCAAAAAACTAAAAGAAATAAACCGAATATTAGGCATTCCAACATCAATACCAGAGATACAGGATACAGATATTCATTATCTTGCGACTGGTGCAGAGAAGGAAGGAAATCCTACATATCCAACGCCAGTCACTTGGGATGTTGAGCGTTTTGAAAAAGTCATTCGCAAGATACAGCAGGGGTATTCAGTCTAAGAAAATAAAAGGCTATGACACATAAAT
>CALEMV010000220.1 GCA_937910655.1 uncultured Solobacterium sp. | reverse complement strand
GGCGCATTTTCGGGAACGTGATATTTTCGATATTTGCATATCCATTCTTCTGTAATGTCGAAATACTATCCACTAATCCTAACGTTCCTCCAGTACATGGGTCATCTTCGCCGCTGATAAATAGAATTGGTAAAGAAGGATTCTTCGCGGTAAATGGATGATGTAAGTGTGAGACCATTGTAAATAAGTCACGGTTACCTGCATCTGTAAATGGTACGCCACATAATTCATCATTCAAGAATTGTTTTACATTTTCTTCATTATAGGACAACCAATCAACTGGTGTCTTTGCGTTCTTGACAGCCTTACTAAAGGAGCCAACACTCAGTGCTGTTAACAGTTTTGTCTTTGCCTTAGGTCCCTTCATCTTGACTAGTAACTGGGCAAGTTTCTGACCAAATCCAGCTGCTGGTTGATAATTTGGTGCACCACAAAGAATCACACCCGCAAAGTTATCATTACGTTCAAGATATAAACGAACAATGATAGAGCCCATCGAATGTCCAAATAAGAAGTGTGGTACATGTGTATATTCTGCATGTAACTTCTTTACCATCGTATCTACGGATTGAATTAATACTTCATCACCATTTCGATCCGCAAAGTATCCTAGTTCATCTTTGAAAGCTTCCCCATGTCCTGGTAAGTCATAAATTAGTACTGCAATCCCCTGCTTTGATAACTCTCTTGCAAAGGAAATATAACGGGCATGATGTTCTTGCATACCATGTACACAGACTAGTGTTGCCCTCACTTCTGTTTCAGGTTTAATGATTTTATAAATTAACTCTGTCATAAAGAAATATCCTTTCTTGTTTGATTGATTTCATTGTATCATATCAACTGTAAAGGAATTTTAAGAAATGAAAGTATGTGGAATCATAGCGGAGTATAATCCATTCCATAATGGACATCGCTATCAAATCGAACAAGCAAGAAAACTGAGTGGTTGTGATATGGTTATCGCTGTTATGTCTGGTAATTTTGTACAGCGTGGAGAACCAGCAATTATCGATAAATGGAAACGTGCCAAGGCAGCCATTGAAAATGGTGTAGATCTAGTAATTGAACTACCCTATTTTTACGCAACACAAAGTGCATCTAAGTTTGCGTATGGTGCGGTGGAACTTTTAAAGATTGCCAAAGTTGACTACATCTCCTTTGGCAGTGAGTGTGCAAATCTAGAAAACCTACAAGAGATTGCGGATACATCTCTTAATCCTGATAACTTAAGAGAAAGCATGCAGACAGGGATGTCTTTCCCTCGCGCATATAGTCTTCTAACAGGTTCCATGGAGCCAAATGATATCTTAGCTGTTTCTTATTTAAAGCATCTAAAAGAATCTAATATTCAACCAGTGATTGTACAGCGTACAAGTGGTTATCTTAGTCCTGAGATATCTGAAAATGCAAGTGCCCTAGCAATTCGTAAAGCACTCAAAAATAATGAGAGCCTAGCAAGTTCTACACCAATGGAAGAAATACTGAAAAAAAGTACGCTGGTTTATCCTGAACAGTTCTATCCTTACTTGCGTACGTACTTATTAACTTCTTCTCGCAAGCAATTAGAAGACTTGTTCTTATTTAACGAAGGAATCGAAAATCACCTACGTAAATGTGCTACAGATAACGATACATATGAAGGCTTCTTAAGGGAGGCTACTACATACCGTTATACTAGCAACCGTATTCGCCGTAGTATCTTACAAGCGATGGTTCAGTTAACAAAATACGAAGCACAACGTCTACCAGCACTTGACCACTTACGCATCCTTGCCTTCAACGATACTGGCAAGAAATGGCTCCATGACATGCGTAAGGAAGATATGCGTATTTGTAGTAAATTTGCGGATGTACCATTCCCATGGAGAACACTGGAATATCGTAGTACCCTACTCTATACCAGTGTATTACCAAGTGAAGAAAGAAAACGTCTATTAAAATTGGAAATCAGTGGCGCTCACTATATCCCTTCAGAACATTAGATATGTCTAATGTTCTTTTCATTTGAAAAGAAGGCACCAAAGTGCCTTCTAAAAGATTAATTAAATATTTTCGATACGTAGTTCTTCAATCACATTATTTCTGCGTATCTTTCTTGTTGTATACAACATGGTGATAAACACAACCACAAATACCATAGCGATTGCAAGTAGTACACTGACATAAGGAATAAAGTAATCAACTTGTACCATTTGATTAATCACGTGATGGATAAAGAATGAAAAGATAAACGATATCGGAAGACCAATTGCTAAACTTCGACCTCCATAGATTAAACACTCATAATTCAGCATTCTTTGGAAGCCCTTTTCAGACATACCAACCGATCGTAACATCGCAAACTCTTTTCTTCGAAGAATGATGTTTGTCGAAATGGTATTAAATACATTCGCAATTGATATAACTCCAATTAGAAGAATAAATCCATAGGAGAATACATTTATCACTAAGATAAACATGCGGTTATTTTGACGGTCACGGTCAAAGTCATAGATTCTATCTGCACTCCAACCATTGTCTTTTTTAATCTTTTCAAGTTGTTGTGTAACAATTGCATGATTATCTGTTTGTATACCAATCTCTGGATTAGATAATCGCTTGATATAGTTTGTACCTGTATTCGTAAATAGTGTCGTTGCCATACTTCGTGGATAGATCAACTGCATTGTATTACGACTTAATGTGAACAGATTCTCTTCAATTTGTGCTCCTGCCACAAGTGGAATATCAATATCAATTTCTTCAACTGGATAGAGTTTGGCTTTGCGCATGTCTAAGTTTTCATAGCCTTTCATTTCTTCAATATACTCTATCGGATAGAAGAGATAATACTGCTTACCATCTTTAATATATGGCTCATGTAAACTTGTATACCCTTCTATTTCTTTGTAATCGCGAACAAACATTGGCACATTTTTTGCGTCAGTATCTATCACTGAAACATCACGTGTAATAGCCTTGTCTTCTCTAATAAATTGTTGGATAACGTGATTGTATAGTAGACCTTTTGGATTAGTTTCATCAAAGTAACTGGAGGAATCTATCTTATTTTGTTTACACAAATTTTGAAACGCATCATCATCCACAAAGATTAGTTCAACATTCACACCTACTGCATCTTTGATACGGCGCAAATACTGTTGGTTATCTGCCGTCCAGTATTCTGAGGCAATATAATTTCGTTGAATATAGACTTCATCGAAGATTTTCTGGGTTATAGCGATATTTTGAATTTCTGATATGTCCTTAATCATATTAAAACGCTGGGAAACATCTTCTTGTTCATCAGTGTATACATTGTACATGACATTCATCTTGTGATCATTACTACTCTGAATCAGCAACATCTTATTTACATACTGTGTTAATGATGCGGCAGAGATAAATAAAATGACACTTAACGCTAATGAAAGAATTGTTGAACGATATTTACGTTTATTGCGTTTGAAATTCTTCGTAGCCATTACTCCAGCAAAACCAAATAATTTCTGCGTGAGCTTTGAAGTTTTTACTTCATTAGGCTTAATGATAATTTCATCACTTTGACGAATTGCCTCTATCGCAGATTTATGAATTGCTTTATATGCAGGAATATATGCCGCAACAATTGTTGTCACTAGGCATATCAAAACTGCGATAAGAATTGGTAATGGACTAATCACTAAACGCAAACCTAAACCAACTTTATTTGTGATATTTACGATAAAGTTATTTTGAACCCAAGCAAGTGTGACACCAATTCCAACGCATCCAACAATGACACCCAAAACAATACCGATGATTGCGAGTAGAAATGCTTCAAAAAGAACCATGCGACGTATCTGACGATTGGAAGCACCAATTGACCTCATAATTCCAAACTGACGAATACGTTCACTGATGGAAATAGAAAATGAATTATAAATTAATGAGATAGAACCATACGCAATGAGTAGTACAAGCACTGTTGTTAAACCAATGAGTACCGAACGCTCCCCACTTGCTTTAAATGCACCATAAAAACGTAATAAATCCGAATGTGGAACATAGGAATCTGAAATTGTTTGACGCATTAAGAATTCCTGCATTTTACTTGGTGACTGAATTGTTAAGAATAGTTTCTGACTATCTGTATGAAAACCATTTGTAATGCATGTATAGCCAGGACAAGAAAACTCTTCAATCTCAAATGGTAGACGCTCCATAATACCAACAATGGTAAAAGTATGTTTGGTTGTATTCTTTAAACTCTCATTTTCCTGGTATGGTGTATTTTCAGAAAGTTGTTCTTTCTCTATGAAACGTTGTCCTGTTTCTAGAGTAATCGTATCCCCTACTTGATATTTCTCTTTTGCATTTGCAATAAAGTTTTCTGGCAATAGAATTTCATCTTCTTTTTCAGGCATACGACCTGAAACTAAATTGATTGGGAATAATGCATGTTCTGTGTCCCCTAGAGATTGTACAAGAAGGTATGGTTTGCCATCATTTTCATTAGCAACTTCTGCCCAGCCAAGTGTATATACATTTTCGTATTTTTCAATCTGCTTGTTTGTCTTTACTTCTTCTAATCCTTCTTCATTTACATTATTCATGATGACTTGCCACTCACCCGTTACGGCAATCTCACGATTTTTTAAGAACTGATATCCACTGTATGCACCTTCAATGACAGCTGTAAATAAAGCCATGGACACAATAATACCTATTAAAGTTACAATCGTTCTCGTCTTATTCTTGGAAAGATAGCGCTGTGTCAGTTTTGTAAATATACTCATGATTACACCTCACGAATTCTTTCGTCTCTTGTAATCTTTCCATCTTCGATTGAGATAATACGGTCTGCCTGTAAGGCAATACTTTCATCGTGAGTAATGATGATCATTGTCTGCTGGTATTTTTTATTTGACAACTTTAATAGTTCTACAATTTCTTGGCTGTTTTTACTGTCAAGGTTACCAGTTGGTTCATCTGCAAGTACAATTGCTGGAGCGTTCATAAGCGCTCTACCAATGGATACACGTTGTTGT
>CALEMV010000219.1 GCA_937910655.1 uncultured Solobacterium sp. | reverse complement strand
AGAATACACAATCCACAGCAAAAGATTCTGATAAAAAGGAAACAACAAAGCAAGATACCAAGAATACAAAGGAATCCGAGAAAGAGAATAAGAATAGCGGACCTAATACTTCTAATTCAACAGATAAGACAGCCGAAACAGAATCAGAAGAAAAGAATTCTTCTAACTTGGGATTACCAATTGGAATTGGTATTTTAGCAACAGGTGCTATTGCAGGTATCGGTTTCATTATTGTTAAAAAGAAGCGTGAGGAAGAATAATTCGAAATAGGAGGACTATCCTCCTATTTCATTTCTTCAAACAATAATCTCAAGACGGGATATATTGCATATATAGCGATTGTATGCTATTATCTAATGGCTTTCTTGCTGGGGATGACGTATCCTCAAAAGTTATGCTCGGTTTGGAAGTTCTATAGAAAGAAAGAGGAAAATAAAATGTTAACAAAGGAAACAGTAGCTCAGATTACTAAAGATTTTGGACGTAAGGAAGGCGACACAGGTTCTGTTGAAGTACAGGTTGCTCTATTAACACAGCAAATCAACACATTAACAGTACACATGCAGGCTAATAAGAAGGACTATTCTTCTAACCGTGGTTTATTAAAGATGGTTGGTCGTAGAAGAAAGATGCTTGATTACCTCAAGAAGCATGACGTTAACCGTTACCGTGAATTAGTTCAGAAGTTAGGATTAAGAAAGTAATTCAGAAAGCAGTCATTGAACTGCTTTTTTCGTGTTTCAGGTGTACAATTAGATAGGAAAAGAGACATAAGTAATGAGCTATATTACATTTCAAGAAGTAAGAAAGACATACCATGTTGGTGAAATCGATATTCATGCATTGGATGGAGTTAACTTTGAAATTGAAAAGGGACAGGTTGTCATCGTGGCTGGTGCAAGCGGTGCTGGCAAGAGTACAATTCTAAATATTCTAGGTGGAATGGACACTGTCACAAGTGGATCTGTTGTTGTGGATGGTAAACACGTTGATGCGATGAATGAGAAAGAGTTAACGGACTATCGCCGTTTTGATATTGGTTTTGTTTTCCAGTTCTATAACTTAGTACAGAATCTAACTGCTTTAGAAAATGTAGAATTAGCTTCTGAAATTTGCAAAGACCCACTTGATCCAGTGAAGGTTTTAACACAGGTAGGCTTGCAAGATCGTATGAATAATTTTCCTGCACAGTTATCTGGTGGTGAACAACAGCGTGTAGCGATTGCTAGAGCGATTGCTAAAAATCCGAAGTTACTCTTATGTGATGAGCCAACTGGTGCACTAGACTATGTAACAGGGAAACAGATATTACAATTACTACAGGATACAGCACGTAAGCATGGTATGACGGTTATTATCATTACACATAATCTAGCCATCTGTCCGATGGGAGATTTAGTCTGCCATGTGAAAAATGGAAAAGTCATCTCTATGAAAAAGAATGATCATCCAAAGGATATAACGGAGATAGAGTGGTAATGGCGAAAAAGGTATTTCATAAAAATGTATTTCGCTTAATCAAGTCGACAAAAGGTCGATTCTTTTCACTATCCGCAATCGTATCGATTGGTGTTGCGTTTTTTATTGGTGTCGGTGCAAGTGCACCAATGATGGCTGCTAGTGTAGATTACTATGATGATAGTTATGACTTAAAGGATTTTACTATCTACTCGAATTATGGATTCAAAGAGGATGATATAGAAGCCTTAAAGAAGGTTGATTATATCAGTACAGTTGAGCCAGGTTACTTTGTGGATGAGATTGCCACGAGTGGTGAAGGAACACAACTTGTACGTATACACTCTTATGATTCAACACATACAATTAATCAATTTAAGCTTGTAGAAGGACGTATGCCGCAAAATGACCATGAGGTTGTTGCGGAGCGTAGTGGAAATATTAAATCTGGTTTTGAAGTAGGGGATACTGTAAAACTGTCACTTCCTGATGGTTCTAGAAGTGGTGTTTTACCAGTGCAGGAAGTAACGGTTGTCGGTGTAATTGATTCACCTCTATATCTAAATATGTCTAAAGAAACAAGTACTTTAGATAACTTACCAA
>CALEMV010000218.1 GCA_937910655.1 uncultured Solobacterium sp. | reverse complement strand
GTCGGCAGCGTCAGATGTGTATAAGAGACAGCAATCGCTTTATACACATGCACTCAATCACCATTAGCTTCTTCGCAAGTCTCAACAAACTGATATCCAGCAATATTCTCTACAGCATGCAAGCCATATATCTTTGGCTTTAATACCATACCATCTTCTCTTTTATGCAATTGGATCTCGATAAAAACGAATCATTCGTTCTTTCATTTCTTTTGGAACAGGTAAATTCTCAATAATGTAGTAGTACCCTACCAGCCTATTTTCTACAACCTGCTTCACACGTTTCAAATATGCCTGTCCTACTTCGTCCTTCGGTATATATTGATAATTTGATGTCCAGAAGGACTGAATAAATAAAGCGGTGATTAAAAGATTCACTTCCTTATCTAAATCAGGTGTTAGATTTGAGAAGATATGTGCAAAAACTTTATCCAAAACTAGGTGTTTCTCATTCCTAACTGTCATGATAGATGTTTCATTTGTCTGATTGTAGTTGTATACAATGTCATTTATGTAGTATACGCATCCAGCAGTCGCAATTAAAATTGGCCATAGTGAAAGGTCTTCATAATAGGAGAATTCTAAATATCTTAATTTCTCAAATAGTGATCTATCATAAACTGAACTGTGTCTACATGGGAGCAGGAAGGACGCTCCACGGATAGATATCTCTCCTGAACTTCTTCCTTGGTATGCTGGTAGATTTTTAACTCCATCATACAGGATACAGTTACCCTTACAGATTTTATAACCTTTCTGAATACCGCTATATAGCTTTTCAATATAATCAGGTTCCACCCAGTCATCGACATCTATAAATGATAGGTATGGTCCTGTTGTGTTTTCAATTCCAATGTTTGATGCACGTCCAAGGTCACCAATCTCCGTTACTAATACACGAATACGGTCATCCTTTTTCATCCACTCTCTGACTTTCTCTTCAGTTGAGTCAGTTGTACCGTTGATAACACATAGAATTTCAAGATTCTTATATGTTTGTGCTACTACCTTTGACAAACAGTTATCAATATATTTTTCACCATTATAAATTGGAATAATAACTGAAATAAGTGGTTCTACCATATATACCTCCCGTAGATAATGAACGATGTGTTTTTATACTTAAAAAATCATCATTATCGCTATAGTTTATTCTACAACGTTTTATGATGATTCCAAATAAATACCTAGCATACCATGCGAACACATTTTCACATACGTTCTTGTTCTTTGCAATCATATTCTATAATTTTTTGACTCTAATAAAAAACCTATCAATGTGCTCTTTACATCAATAGGCTTTTTATCCGTAATCTTTTACTTAGAATTCTTCTTTTTAGTAACAAATGCACCTACACTTCCAATCATTCCTGTGAATAACATGAATGCTGAAGTGAATAGACCAGCATCACCTGTCTTAGGTGTTGACTGTACTGCAGGAGCTACTGTAGCAGAAGCTACTGGCTGCACTGGAGTATCTGGTGTTGCAGGAACTGGCGCTTCTGGCTGCGCTGGAGTCTCTGGTGTTACAGGAGCTGGCGCTTCTGGCTGTGCCGGAGTCTCTGGTGTTACAGGAGCTGGTGTATTTTCTGGTTCTGCAGGAGTTTCTACAATCTTCTTATACACATGAACTCTATCACCATTTGCTTCTGTACGTGTTGTAACATATTCATAACCAGCAAATGTTTCTTGTGGTTGTAAACCATACTTCTTAGCAACTGGGGTTCCATCTGCTGCTATAACAGATGTACCATCCTCTGTTACAAAGTGTGTATAGTCAATACCTACACGAAGTACGCGGTTAGTAGCTGGTGAAGATGTAAAGTTTGTGACTGTCGCATCACCCCAAGGTTTAGATAACATATCATTTACTGCTGGTTCAGTATCTACATTTTCAAGTAAATCAGCGTAAATTACGTCTGATGTATATTGCTTGTATGTATCACCTGGTAAATCTTCATAAGGACTATACATAATATCGTATTTACCTGCCTTGCTACCAAGTACACCTGCAACGTCTTCTTCAACTTCACCTGTCTTTAAGGATTCGTCAATCTTAACAATTGTTTCATAAGGAACCATCTCAGTAACTGTAGCATGTAATGTCCAATATCCATTTCCATATAGTGGAATTAAACTTGCATCTTCAATTTCAGGTTGGAATCTTGTATCACCTGCTTCAACTGGTAAGTCAAATACATATCTGTCAGTCCATAATGAATCGAACATACGAAAACCCTCTTCACCCTCAAGTGATAGGACTGCATTCTTTACAGTAAACTCTGAACCATCTGCTTGATCAATCAATGTCACTTCATCAGTGAACATGTATTTATCCAAACCATTTTCAAATTCAGGTTCGCTATCAGACATCGAATTTACTAAATAACCCTTAACATTAGCCCAATCTTTTACCTTTACTGTTTTCCCAGCATGATCACCATTATCAATCGTAAATTCATAGTCTTTGTCTAAAGTAATCTTCTGTCCTCTTGTCTTGAACAATGAAGTGTAGTTGTTTACACCTGGGAATGTATAACCAGTTGTAGGTTGGTCAACCTTAACCTTACCTAAGTTTATTGTGTCATTATTTTGTGGTTCTGTAGCTAAGAATTCTTGAATCTTAGCTTCTTCGTCAGCTGTTAAAGCTGCTTGTGCATAAGTGTTAATTGCACTTCTGTAAGTTAGAGTTGGTGTAACTAGTAACGCCAAACCTAACGCTGCTGTATTAATCACTCTCTTCTTAATTCTTTTCATATTGGTCTCCTTCGATTTATCTTGATATTTTGCGTGCTTTCGACTGTACACAAACTAACCAGTACCTGTAATCACTACAGTTCCCTATTCGATTTTTTAACCGGTTGCGTATCAAAACGACTCGAAATGCTAGGCTATTTTATCTGACATATCACTCATCGGCAATTCATTTGCTCATGCAATTTATTAATATTTTTTTAACGGCTTAACAATCTTTACAAGTACGAATTGATGTATATCTATTGCATGTTCTATAC
>CALEMV010000217.1 GCA_937910655.1 uncultured Solobacterium sp. | reverse complement strand
ATCTGAAAGATAGAAATGCTTTGCTAAAGAGTGAAAAAATTGATTTCAATTATTTAGATATTTTAGATGAACAAATGGCTAAGGTAGAAGCTCATATTATCCGTGAAAGAAGAAAGTTTATTGAAGTAATTCAATCTGTGATTTCTAAGATTTATCAGGAGTTATCAGGTAGTCAAATTAAACTTGAAGTTACGTATAAAACTTTTGTTGAGGATATAGAAGAATTAGAAGAGAAGATTCTAGAGATTCATAGAGAATCACGTCAGAAAGATATGGAATATCATATTACAAAAGTTGGTATTCATTTAGATGACTTGATATTTAAGATGGATGATCAAAATTTGATTTACTTTGCAAGTCAAGGTCAAAAGAGAATGGCAATGTTATCATTTAAATTAGCTTTATTAAATTACATTAAGTTAATGACGAAGAAACAGCCAATTCTACTTTTAGATGATGTATTAAGTGAATTAGATTATAGTCGTCAAAAGAAGTTATTACAGATGGTACAGCTTGATTTTCAATGTATTATCACGACGACTGAAATTCCTGATTTTTTGAAACATGCAGACATGACGGAATTTCGTATAGAAGGTGGAAAAATCTTTCCACTTACAGGAGGTAAGTAATGAGCGATAAATTAGAGCAGGTAACTGAAGTATCTGAAAACAGTGAACTTGTATTAGGACAAGAAATGGATATGAAAGTTACACATACTTATAACGACTCTGATATTCAGGTCTTAGATGGCTTGGAAGCTGTACGTAAAAGACCAGGTATGTATATCGCGTCAACTTCTTCAAAGGGTTTACATCACCTTGTTTGGGAAATAGTTGATAATGGTATCGATGAAGCAATGGCTGGATATGCATCAACGGTTACTGTAACTGTTGATAAAGACAATATTATTACAGTTGAAGATGATGGTCGTGGTATGCCTACGGGTATTCATGAAAAAACAGGTAAGTCTACAATCGAGACTATTTTTACTGTCTTACACGCTGGTGGTAAATTCGGTGGTGGCGCTTATAAAGTGTCTGGTGGTTTACATGGTGTAGGTGCGTCTGTTGTAAATGCGTTAAGTAGTTGGTTAGAAGTAACTGTTTTCCATGATGGAAAAGAATACTATATTCGTTTTGAAAATGGTGGTCATCCTGTAGGAACTCTTGTGGAAAAGGGAACATGTCCTACGGATAAGCATGGTTCCACAGTTCGCTTTAAAGCAGATCCAACAATCTTTACAGAAACAGTTGTATATGAACATGACATTTTACGTGACCGTTTACGTCAGCTAGCTTTCTTGAATAAGAGTATCTGCTTAAAGTTTAATGATTTACGTGAAGAAGATGAATCTAAGCGTCATTATGTATTTAAGTTTGATGGTGGTTTAAAACAATATACTGAATTCTTAAATCGTAATCGCGAAGTTATAAATCATGAAATTATTTATAGTGAAGGTTATGAAAATAATATCCAGGTAGAAGTAGCATGTCAGTATAACGATGGTTATAATCCTAATATTTATACTTTCTGTAATAATATCAACACAGGTGAAGGTGGTACACATGAAGAAGGTTTCCGTCTTGCATTAAACCGTGTTATTAATAAGTATGCTCGCGAAATTGGCTTCTTAAAGGACAAGGATGATAATTTAACGACAGATGACTGTCGTGAGGGTTTAACAGCTGTTATTAGCGTTAAACATCCTGATCCTCAGTATGAAGGACAAACAAAGACAAAATTAGGTAACTCTGAAGTACGTAAGATTGTTTCAGATATCTTTGGTACTCAATTAGAACGTTATCTAATGGAAAATCCTGATGAAGCAAAAGCTATCTTAGAAAAGGTTGCGTTAGCTTCACAAGCGCGTATGGCTGCAAAGAAGGCTCGTGAATTAACAAGAAGAAAGAGTGCTTTAGAAGTTAGTCCACTTCCTGGTAAATTAGCAGACTGTTCATCTAAGGATGCGTCTATCTGCGAAATCTATATCGTCGAGGGACAGTCAGCCGGCGGTTCCGCAAAACAGGGAAGAGATTCACACTTCCAAGCAATTCTACCGTTAAGAGGTAAGATTCTAAACGTAGAAAAGGCTAGACAGTCTCGTATTTATGAAAATGCAGAAATTCGTTCAATGATTACTGCATTTGGATGTGGTGTTAGTGATGAAATTGATCTAGAGAAGTTACGTTATCATAAGATTGTTATCATGACCGATGCCGACGTCGATGGTGCACATATTCGTACATTATTATTAACATTCTTCTATCGTTACTTACGACCTTTATTGGAACAGGGTTATATCTATATTGCACAACCACCACTTTATAAGGTTCAAAAAGGTCAGACTGTGCGTTATGCATATACAGATAACCAGTTAGAAGAAGTTAAACGTGAACTGGGTGATCGTCTCAGTATTCAACGTTATAAGGGATTAGGTGAAATGAATCCTGAGCAGTTGTGGGAAACAACAATGGATCCTAAGAATCGTACATTGATTCGAGTTGCAGTAGGTGACGCGGAAGCAGCAGACTATAACTTTACAATGTTGATGGGTGAAGAAGTTGAACCACGTAAGAACTTTATTGTAGAAAACGCACACTTTGCGGAAAACTTAGATATTTAGAAAGGAGATAAATTACAATGGCTTTAGATGATTTTATGGAATTTGACGAAAGTAATTTTGATCCTGGACATATTACAGAAACAGAATTAACAAAAGAAATTCGTCGTGACTTCTTGGAGTATTCGATGTCAGTTATCGTATCACGTGCATTACCAGATGTACGTGATGGTTTAAAACCTGTACAGAGAAGAATTTTATTCTCTATGCATGAGATGAACATCGGACCAGACAAGGCATATCGTAAGAGTGCACGTATTGTCGGTGATACGATGGGTAAATATCACCCACATGGTGACTCTTCTATCTATGGTGCGTTAGTTTATTTAGCACAACCATGGAATATGAGAACTGTATTAGTTGATGGACATGGTAACTTCGGTTCGATGGATGGTGATGATCCAGCTGCGATGCGTTATACCGAAGCACGTATGTCTAAGATTGCGGTAGAAATGTTACGTGATCTTGAAAAAGATACAGTTGATATGGTTGATAACTATGATGGTCAAGAAAAAGAACCTACAGTTCTACCATCACGTTATCCAAACTTAATCGTAAATGGTTCTTCTGGTATTGCGGTAGGTATGGCAACGAATGTTGCGCCTCATAACTTAGGAGAAACAATCGATGGTATTTTTGCGGTTATGGATAACCCAGAAATTACAGCGACTGAACTGATGAATTACATGAAGGGTCCTGACTTTCCTACAGGTGCCTATATCTTAGGTAGATCAGGTATCCGTCAAGCATTTGAAACTGGTCGTGGATCAGTTATCATGCGTGCTAAGACAAAGATTGAAGAAATGCCAAATGGCAAATCTCGTATCGTAGTCTATGAATTACCTTACATGGTAAATAAAGCTAGCTTGGTAGAAAGAATTGCAACTCTAGTTAGAGATAAAGTAATCGAAGGTATTACTGACTTACGTGATGAATCTAATATGGATGGTATCCGTGTTGTAATTGAATTACGTAAGGATGTTCAACCGGATGTTATGTTAAATCAGTTATATCGCTCTACTCCTCTACAATCTAACTTTGGGGTAAATAACGTTGTATTATTCAATGGTGTTCCTCGCCAAGCGAGTATGATTGATCTTCTAAAGGGATATATTGCATTCCAAGATGAAGTAATCGTACGTCGTACACAGTTTGATTTAAAGAAAGCCCAAGATCGTGCACATATTTTAGAAGGTTTACGTATTGCGGTTGATAATCTCGATGCGATTATTCATACAATTCGTGATTCACGTGATCCTAATGAAGCGATGCCACGTTTGATGGAAGGCTTTGGATTAGATGAAATTCAAGCAAAAGCAATCCTAGACATGCAGTTTAGAAGATTAACAGGTCTTGAACGTGAAAAGATTGAAAATGAATATCAAGATTTATTAATAAAGATTGCGGATTTCCAGGATATTCTTTCTAACCATGCAAGAGTATTACAAATTATTCGTGATGAATTGAGTGAAGTGAAAGCGAAGTTTAATGATCCACGTCGTAGTGAGATTATTGACGCAATCGCTGATGTAGAAGATGAAGACTTGATACCTGTTGAAAACATTATTATTACGTTATCTTCAAACGGATATATTAAACGTTTAACAACAGATACATACCATGTACAAAACCGTGGTGGTAAGGGTATCAAGGGTATGGAACTCCATAAGGATGACATTATTGATCAGTTTATCAGTATGTCTACGCATGATCACTTATTAGTATTTACGGATAAGGGTAAGGTATATCGTATCAAGGGATATAACGTACCTGAATTCAGTAGAACAAGTAAGGGTATTCCTGCTATCAACTTAATTAGTATGGATAAGACAGAAAATATTCGTGCTCTTGTACCATATAGTAAAGACCATGATTCGAAGTTCTTATTCTTTGTTACTAAGCAAGGTATCATCAAACGCACTACATTTGATGAATACGAAAACATCAATAAGAACGGTAAGATAGCGATTAAGTTGAATGAAGATGATGAATTAGCATTTGTAAGAAGTACTGATGGTAATGCGGAAATCATCATTGCAGGTTCAAATGGTAAGGCAGTTCGTTTCCTTGAAAACACAGTTCGTCCTCTAGGACGTACAGCACGTGGTGTAAAGGGATTCAATGTTGATGGTGGTTATGTCATTGGTCTAGCAACAAATCTTGCAGGTGAATATATCTTAACAATTACAGAAAATGGATTTGGTAAGAAGTCTGCGTTAGCTGATTATCGTATGACACGCCGTGGTGCACGTGGTGTTAAGACAGTTAACGTAACAGAGAAGTCCGGTAAGCTTGTATGTATGCGTGCTGTAAGAGGCGATGAAGACTGCATGATCATGACTGCTGGCGGTATTGTAATCCGTATATCTCTCAACCAGGTATCTGTATATAGCCGTTCTGCACAAGGTGTGAAGGTAATTAATGTGAAGGATGATATTGTTTCATCAGTAGCGATACTTGAACCAGAGGAAGATTCAGAAGTAGTAGATATCTCTCATAACGAAGTATTAGATGAAGGTGTCTTTGAAGATACATCAGATGATGAAGATATCATTGATAACGATGATGAAGAAGTAACAGATTCTGATTTAAAAGAATAAAAAATAGGATAGAGTGAATTTATTGCTCTATCCTTTCTTTTTTTGAGTATAAAAAAACGGCACTATAAAATCAGTCGGGGTCGGGGCGACCCTGCAAAATAACTTGGGGTCAAATTTTGACCTCTTTTTTTACAACTCGGGGATACCCTATAAAATCTCACGGGGTACGCTATTTATAATAAAAACTCCTATGCTAAAATTCAGTCTTGCAAGTGATTGAAATTAAACATAGGAGGTGCCAAATGGCTATAAATGATTTTATCATATCCACACTTAATATTAGTGACGATATGATTTTTTCGATTGATACACATAAATCATCTGACAAATTACACATCTTAATAAAACTGAATGATACTCACCCTACCTGTCCCTGTTGTGGAGGTCATACAAAAGTAAAGGATTATTCTTCGTACAGTTATAACCATCTTGATATTGCAGGGATTCCATCCATCATTGATTGGACAAGAAGACGCTATGTCTGTAAAGAATGTGGGAAGTCCTTCTCCGAGCCAAGTCCATTTGGCCCAGAGAACTTCCATCAGTCATACGCAGTACTCAATGCGATTGCCTTGGATCTACATAATGTTCGTATGACATACAAGGATATTGCACACAAATACCACGTATCCAATACGATTATACAATTATACGCAGATAGTTTCATCCGTGCACCTAGGTTAACACTTCCTGAGAATCTTGGTATCGATGAGATATCTTCTTCTATGGCGAAATATGGTGGTTCATACTTATGTGTATTCGTAGATAACAATAACAGGACATTAAACGAGATACTTCCAAACCGTTCGAAAGTAACGCTGTCGAAACACTTTGAAATGATTCCACAATCTGAGAGAGACAGAGTAAAGTACGTGACAATTGATATGTGGGAACCTTATAGGGATGTGTGTAAAAAGTACCTAAGACATTGCGAAATAGCAGTAGATCCTTTCCATGTTATCAAACACCTTACAGAGTGCTTTACACGCATGCGTGTAGGAATCATGAAACAGTGTGTCTACGACAGTCCTAGTTACTATCTGCTGAAGACCTGGCATAAGTTATTAGAAACTGATTCATTCGACCTCGATAACGAGCCAAGATACAACTCAAAATTTCGTCAGAAGATGAATTACAGGGACCTTTACAACATGTTGTTGGAGATAAGTCCTGATTTAAAGCTTGCGTATGAATTAAAGGAACTATATAGAGACTTCAATAAACACTGCTCATTTGAAGAAGCTAGTATGAAACTTGATTATCTGATTGAGCTATTTGAACACTCTAAGTTAGACTGCTATAAGGAATTTATATCTCTACTGAAGCACTGGAAACCAGAAATTATCAATAGCTTTAGAAGGCCTTATGATGATAGACGACAATCCAATGCATTAGCTGAAAACATCAATCAGAAACTTCGATTACTGATCGAGGTATCCAATGGATATACAAACCTAGAACGTTTTCGTGCACGTGCACTATACTGCCTTAACGACAAACTATTCTATTGCTTGACTACATGTCTATATTCCAGAAAACGAGAGCACAAAAACTTGATAACTTAAGTCAAGAAGAAATTTCTAATCTTTAGTGATTTCTTCTTTTTCATTTTGTGCATTATTAAAACAAGAGAAATTATATCTCCCATTTTGCTAGATTGGGTTTATACTGTTGCTAAGAATGATATAGAGTACCATTCTTACATAGGCTATAGATTATGACCAGTAATTTATGAGCACTAGCAGTATAGGCAGCTTTAGACGACAATGGGCATTGGGTCTGCTGTCTTTTCTTTTTGGTAAATTCATATAGTGGATCTTCTTTGCGCAATCGATAATTACATTGTGCACCAAGATATAAAAGACATCGCAAATGCTTATTGCCTTTCTTTGATATCTTGAGATGCAGTCCATCGATATCACCGGATTGTTGTATCTTTGGATTCAAGCCTGCATATGCCACGATGGCTGCTCTGTTATCAAATCGGTTCACATCTCCAAGCTCTGCTATGATACGAGCTGCTAGATTCTCTCCGATTCCAACAATACTAACAACTGATGCGAAATAAGGACATGTTCGTGCTATCTCTATCATTTCCTTCAATAGCGAATCGCATTTTTTCTTCTGTTCCTGCACATTCTCTATCAATCTTGGCAAATTGATTACTTCTATATCATTGATTTCACATCCTGAATAGCACTCCTTTGCCTTCTCGTAGATCTTATGTACGATTCTTTCTGTATATCCTTTTAAATGACCTGTACGATGCCCAACGGTCTTGACGATGGTATCCTCTCTATGACTCAAAAGTAAGGATGGATGAGGATATCTTTTCAATATCTCCATTGGGATTGGATCATACAGATTTTGATTCCCTTTAAAGGTCTTATCAATCCTTGGATATATGATATCCAGCATGGATCTCAAACTCACTTTGCGCTTCCGAAGATGAACCAACTCACTTTCATATATACGGCTCAATTGATAGAGTCTTTTGTACTCTTGTGGTTGTGCTTGATATTGTCTTAGCTCCTTCTCACAATAGTATGCTTTGGCGATATGTGCACAGTCTAATGCGTCTGTCTTATTACTATGTAGGTCGGTCTTACGATAGGTCGCAGATAATAATGGAGAAATGATGTAGTACCTTATCTTGTGGTCTTCAAGATATTTTTGTAGTGGTCGATGATAGACACCTGTAGCCTCAAAGATAACTGGTATATCTTCTCGTTCTGTCTTAGCTTCAAGGTCTTTGATAGTTTGTCCCAACTTCTGGAAACCATCGATCGTAGCTGAAAGCTGTTTTGGTTTTCGCATTGGATGTCCATTCTCGATGAAGGGCTGGTAATGACAGGAACCTTTTGATACATCCACTGTAATGATTGGTCCTTCCATGATGTGATACTCCTTTCTTTCTGATATGCATAATGTCTTGGTAAACTTCCCCATCCCCACATCTGACTATTTTTCTGGCTTATATACGACATATCTAACTGTTTCCTGGATTGTCATCTTGATAAAGCAGCCTAAGAATATAGGAGGGAAGCAGAACGTTTTTTGTGACGGACTCAATGATATCACTGGTCTAAAAAAGAGTACGTTCTCACTTTACCCAGACCAATTCCCATACATGCCTGTACGAGAAAGGCCAGAAACATTCTAGTGTTCCTGACCTCTATATCATATTCTTCTTCTGAAGTTTTTTCTCTATGATCAGGACTAGATTATTCCTGATTTCATAATAGAAAAAAGGCGGTTAGATTTTACTCTAATCACCTTTTAATTCTGTGTATTGCAACTTACCACTACTTCATAATTACCCACCGACCTAATTTCGTTGAGCCTTCATATCGAATAAGTCCTGCTTTCCTCATTTTATTTAAATGATAACGTACACCATCAACAGTCAGGTTTAGTTTTTCTGCCATTTCTTTCGCACTTATGTGAGGATTTTCAGCTATTATCTTAATAATCTCTTCCTGTTTCATAGTAGTTTTAGTAGTAGTTTTCGTGGTAGTTTCTTGGGTAGTTTCTTGGGTAGTTTCTTGGGTAGTACTACCATTAAACTCTTTCAAAAATTCTTTATTCACACCCATAACTGCGTTGGTATAGTTATCTTCTTCATTATCCGGATAAAACTTAAGCTCAGGAGAACCATTTTCTAATAGTGTATCTTTTGCTCGCCTTATGCCCGATCCGTAAGACTCTATCAAATTTAATGAAAAGAACATATCTTTAAGTTCTTTATTAAGATACTGCCGTCTATCAAAACTTCTATCCCTATTAAGAGCTTCGATAGTTACAGGAGGAAGTGGTCTGTTATGGTTTACAAAAGAAATTCTATCCTTGTAAATATATATTCCTACATATTCAGGCGTATCATATTCTTTATGCAAAATAGCATTAGTAGCAAGTTCCTCAAATGCTGTGAGCGGATAGTTATAGATAATCTTATGCTCAATTTTATCAGCTTCCCTTATGGTGTATGAAGCCATAATATTATCTTCAAAATACTTGCTGACTTGTTTTGCCTGTATCCAAACCGGCCCATCAAATCTTTTTGATTCCATTTTATCTGTTCCGTCAATTTCTCTTATGATTTCAACATGGGCGTTTGGAATAAATTTATTTGGTGTTTCCGCAAACATCAGCACAGCAAAATTTTTAGCTCTATAACCACCATACTCACTTTCACTGACAAGTCCCATACTCTTTGCCATATCCAGCTTAGACATTTCTCTAATATCTTTCTTCGCTCCCGTCTGAAGCAGATATTCTTTTATATATTCATAGCTTAAATCATCTATGGTAGCTGTATCGTTCAAATTGGAAATAAAAGAAAAGTTTGCAAATTTCTTCAAAACTTCAAATTCTTCGGTTGGGTTTGGTAGTCTTGAATCTCTGCCGACTCTGATATATCTTCCTGCCTTTAGCCTAATTTCTTTATCCTTTTCCGCCCTTTCACTCGTTTGAAACGGTCCGTTACTACCACTCTCTACTGCAACGACAATATAATATTCATCATCAATTTTGTCCGTAATAATGTGATAGTTTATTTTAGGGTGGATATTTGAAAGCAGAGATTTTAATT
>CALEMV010000216.1 GCA_937910655.1 uncultured Solobacterium sp. | reverse complement strand
AGTGACTCCTGTATTACTATCCATCTTATTGTCCTTAAAGATGAGAAGACATACTCTGATATACTTTTCAATTGGATTCTTGGTTAAGGTTGTTACATTCTATCCATGTTGTTATTTATTTGGATATTCTGGTGCAATTATCTCTAGTATTCTTTGTGAAATTACATTCATTGCACTGAGTATCTATAAGATTCAAAAGACATATCCTGTACGTGTGAAGAATATGATCATTCGCTTAGTGAAGATTATTATTTGTTGCTTTGCGATGAATGGTATCTATGTTATTGTACGTTGGATTGGCATTGATCCTACACAGTATTCTCGCTTAGTTGCGATTGTATTCGTTGGTATTATTGGAACATTCGGAATGGGTGTATACTTTGCAAGTAGTGAATTATTCCGTCTTCCTAAGTCAATCTTCCATCGCGACTTACGTGGAATGTTTAATCGCATTCTTCATAGAGGTGCCTAAATGTTACGTTTAGATCGTATTCTAGCAAATGCACGTGTTGGCAGTCGTAGTGAAGTTAAGAAACTTGTTAAAGAGAAACGTGTACGTGTCAATGGTGAAATCGTAAAGTCATCTGACATGCGAGTTGATGAAAATACAGTGGAGATTTTTGTGGATGATATACCGGTGGTTTATGAAAAATATGTTTATTACATGTTAAATAAACCAGCTGGTTATATCAGTGCTACAGAAGGGAAAAACTGTCCCACAGTATTAGATTTAATTGCGGAAGACTATAAAGGCATGTTTCCGTGTGGACGTTTAGACAAAGATACCGAAGGCTTACTGATGATTACCAATGATGGTCCTTTGGCACATGAACTATTATCGCCAAAGAAACATGTTGAAAAAGAGTATTACGTAGAACATACACTACCATTAACCGATGAAGATATTGTTAAGATTGAATCTGGTGTTACCTACAATGGTGTAAGTTATAAACCAGCAGTATATAAAAAAATCTCTGATACTTCTTGTACTCTGATGATTCAAGAGGGTAAGTATCATGAGATTAAATTCATATTTAATTCAGTTGGTGATAAAGTTGTTTATCTGAAACGTCTTCGTATGAAGAATCTAGTTTTAGATGAAACTTTAAAACCAGGTGAATATAGACCTCTTACAAAAGAGGAATTAGAAGATCTTAGATCAATTGCACGTTAACAGTCTCTGGTAATTGCCAGTTGCCTGTGCGTGCATATTCATTTAAGAAGTCAACGACTTGGTCGGTGATAGAGTTTGGTGTAGAAGATCCACTTGTGATTGCGATACGTTTATGTCCATCAATCATGGATGGAGTTAAATCTAGAACACTATCGATAAGATAAGATTCTTGGATACCTGCGTGCTTAGCAATCTTGGCAAGTTGATTGGAGTTATTGGAACGTGCATCACCAACAACAATGAGTAAATCAACATTCTGTAGTTGTAATACAGCTTCTTGACGCTTGCTGGTAGCGTTACAGATTTCCTTTGCGACGATTGCGTCAGGGAAGAGTTTCTTACAGTGTGCAATGATTTCTGCTGTATCCAACATAGAAAGTGTCGTTTGATTGGTAATAAGAATATTCTCAATAGATACGTTCTTCAGTGCATCAACATCTTCAATGGATGTCACAAGATGAATCTTATCAGAGATACCAACGGTTCCTTCAGATTCAGGATGATTCTTCTTACCGATGTAGATAATATCTCCAACTGCACTATGTTCCTTAACAAGGTTATGTGTACGAATGACATCAGGGCAAGTTGCATCAACACAAGTTAGTCCCTTAGCTTTGGCAGCTGCGATGACATCGTCGCTAACGCCATGAGCAGTAAAGATAACGATACCACTTGGAATTTCTTCTAACAGTTCCATACGTGTTTTATTTTTATCCTCAACAAAGTTGATACCTAACTTGCGACAAGCATCAACTACAAATTGATTATGTACAATCATACCCAACATTGTGACAGGAGTATTTGGGTTTTCCTTGACTGTTTTCTTGGCAATGAGAATTGCACGAACAACACCTTGGCAATACCCTCTAGGGATGACTTTTATGATTTCCATAACAGAGTCCTTTCAAACCGCAAATAAAATCGGTTATACTAATTATAGGTGATAAGATGAAAAAATTTGAAGATTTTAATCTAAAAGATACAACAATGGCCTTTATTGAGAAGAACCATTTTACACAACCAACCCCGATCCAAGAACAGGTGATCCCATCTGCTTTACGTGGTAAGGATATAATTGGTCTTTCTAGTACAGGTTCTGGCAAGACGCACGCATACTTAATTCCAATCATGGAGAAGGTTGATCCTAACAGCGATGAAGCACAGTTTGTGATTACAGCACCTACACGTGAACTTGCGACACAGATTTTTGAAATGGCAAAAGTCATGACAGAGATTGTGCCAGAAATACGTGTACGTTTGTATGTGGGTGGACGTGAGAGAAGTAAGGATATTGAACAACTTGAAAAGTCTCAACCACATATCGTAATCGGAACGCCAGGTAGAATAAAGGACTTATTCTTAAATGCTGGTGCGTTGCGTATTGATAAAGCAAGTATGCTTGTGGTCGATGAAGCAGATATGACCCTTGAATATGGATTCTTAGATGAAATTGATGCCTTTGCCGGAAGACTGGGCGAACACTTACAGATGCTGGCATTCTCTGCTACAATGCCAGATCAGTTAAAACCATTTATCAATAAATACATGCATCATCCTATTACATATCAGATTGGCGAGAAGGTACGCTTTAATCCAGATATTAAGCATGTATTGGTACCTTGTTATCATCATAGTTATGCTGAGACGATTTTATCAATCTTACCTGGCTTTCAGCCATATGTATGTTTAATTTTCGCAAATACTCGTCAAGAAGCTTCCGAAATTGCGGAAGAACTTCGTAAGAATAAAGTGTCTGTCAGTGAGATTCATGGCGATTTGACAAGTCGTAAGAGAAAGCAGGCAATGAAGAGTATTTCCAATGCGGAACATACATACGTTGTGGCAACTGACTTAGCTGCACGTGGTATTGATATTGGAGAAGTAACACATGTTATCTCCTGTGGATTCCCAGAAGATTTAGAATACTATATCCATCGTGCAGGAAGAACAGGTAGAGCAGGGTCAACTGGTATATGTTATGCCTTGTATCAAGAAAGTGATGATCAAGCAATTCGTTCCTTACAAAGGCGTGGTATTAAGTTTGACCATGCTCGTCATCGCACTACGGGATGGCAAACACTTCATCCATACGGACAAAAGCGTCTTAAGACAGATGATGAGTTAGAGAAGAAGATAGCCATGATTATGACGAAGAAGAATACCAAGGTTAAGCCAGGCTACAAGAAGAAGCGTGCAGCCGCAATTGACCGTGTACATCGTCAGAAGAAGCGTGAAATGATTCGTAGCAAGATTCGTGAAGAGAAGAAGGCTATGTATAAAGAACGTGCAAGAAAAGATAGAGAAGGACTTTCATAAGTCCTTCTTTTAAATGATTTATACAAACTATTAAAAAATATTTTTAAATAGAGTTGAAATGTATGATGACTGGATCTACAATCTATTTAAAGAAATACTTAAATAGATTGTGAGGTGATGGAATGGCAATCAAAGATATCTTAACAGCTCTTGCGGATGATAAACGAAGGAATATCTTGATGAAATTGAAAGAAGGAAAAATCAGTTCTGGAGATTTAGCTGAACAATTAGGGATGTCTCCACAAGCGTTATCGTATCATCTAGCAAAGCTCAAAAAAGCCGATTTAATTTACGAAACAAAGTACAAAAATTTTATCTACTATGAATTAAACTTATCTATTTTGGATGAAGCACTGATGTGGATATCTGATTTGAAGGGAGAAAAGAATGAAGAATAAAAAACTATTTTATGTACTGATGTTTTTGCCTCTAGTTGCTAGTCTGATTGCATTACAGTTTTTACCTGATGTAATACCAGCTCACTATAATATCCAAAATGTGGTTGATCGCTGGGGTAGTAAATATGAGATATTGATATTACCAGTTATAACGATTGCGTTTGGTTTCTTTTCATTAGCTATGGGTAAGATTGCACAGAAACAAGAGCCGCTAGGAAATAATAACGAGAAGAGTAGCTTGTTCATTAGTAACTGTGTTCTATTAATCTTCAATATGCTTAGTGGATTTATGATTTATTCGAGTCTACATCAGCTTGAGAAATTAGAGTTTGCGCAATTTACATTTATACAAATTGTGTTTATCATTATGGGAATATTCTTGATTGTAATCAGTAATATTATGCCTAAAGTTAAACGGAATAGTATTCTAGGCTTTCGTACAAAACAGACGATGAAGAATGATGAGATTTGGAAAAAGTGTCAAAGATTTTCAGGTCTTACAGGTATTATTGCGGGATTTGTCATTGTGGTAATTAGTTTTCTTTTCAATAATACTACATTGATTATCGCAGTGCTCTTCATCACATTCTTAAAATTAGGTATTGATATTATCTATAGCTATAAAGCAGATTGCTAGAATACAGCTTGTAAAGAACAGTATAACTGTTCTTTTTTAACTAAAATAAAAAATCGACCGAAGTCGATTTAGCAGTGACGCGTACGGGATTCGAACCCGTGAATGCCGCCTTGAGAGGGCGGTGTGTTAAGCCGCTTCACCAACGCGCCGTTATTGAAGCTTGCTAATAGATTATACTAAATGAGAATCGATACTTCAATAAAAAGTTTTGAAAAATGCATGTTTGAAGGAGCGAGTAAACAGTAGATATATATGATATACTAACTAGTGCAAATAACATTGTTTAAAGGAGTGATTCTATGTGCGGAATTGTAGGATTTGTAGATAAAAAAACACAGAGTGAAAAAGCAGTGATTATTAAAGACATGATGGATGCGATTATCCACCGTGGTCCAAATAGCGCTGGTCAATATATTGATGATGATGCGGCTTTAGGCTTTCGTCGTTTGAGTATCATCGACTTAGAAGGTGGTAGTCAACCTTTATACAACGAAGAAAAGACAAAGGTTTTAACATTTAATGGTGAAATCTATAACTATCAATCGATCCGTAAGGAACTAGTTGAAAAGGGTTATCATTTTAAGACAAATACAGACTCAGAGGTATTAATTCATGGTTACCAAGAGTACGGTGTAGCACTTTTACAGAAGTTACGCGGTATGTTTGCCTTTGTTATCTGGGATACAGAAAAGAAGGAATTGTTTGGTGCACGTGACCACTTTGGAATTAAGCCATTCTATTACTATAATACAGATGAAGTATTTATGTATGGTTCTGAAATCAAGTCTTTCTTACACCATCCATCCTTTAAAAAGGAATTAAATAAAGAGGCTTTAAAACCATATTTAACATTCCAATATCCAGCAACTAAAGAGTGTTTCTTTAAGAATGTATATCGTTTACCAGAAGGACATTATTTCATCTTGAAAGATGGTAAGTTAGATATTCAACAGTATTGGGACTTGCATCAAGAAGAGAAGGATATGACCCTAGAAGAGGCTGTAAATTTCATTGATGAAACAGTACAGGAATCTGTCGCAACACATAAGATTGCGGATGTAGAAGTTGGTTCCTTCTTATCATCTGGTGTAGACTCCAGTTTAGTTGCGTCTATCTTAAAACCAGCAAAGACTTATTCTGTTGGTTTTGGATCTTCTTATAATGAATCGACAGAAGCAAAAGCTTTAACAGATATCTTAGGATTACACAACACATCACGTACATTAACTGGTGAGGAAGCGTTCCAATACTTCCCACAGATTCAATATTACTTAGATGAACCAGATTCCAACCCATCAGTAGTTCCACTGTTCTTCTTATCAGAACTTGCTGCTCGTGATGTGAAGGTTGTTATGAGTGGAGAAGGTGCCGATGAGTTATTTGCTGGTTATATTGATTATGGTTGGCATTCTAACTCTATGACGGTGCGTAAACTTGGTGAAGCTCTAAAGAAGTTATCTCAAAGTAAGCGTCATAAGTTATCTGAGTACTTAAAGAAGTTGCCTAACTTTCCAGGTAGGTTACATTTATTAAAGGCTGTTCAACCAGCTGAAGAATACTTTATTGGGCAGGCACTTGTGTTTACGGAAGAGGAAGCTTCCGCGATTGTAAAACCGGAATATCGTAAGTCACCATCTGTGAAAGATATCGTGATGGATAAGTATGCTAAAGTTAAGAACTTATCTGAAATCAAGAAGATGCAGTACTTAGATATGCACCAATGGATGCCCGGAGATATCTTGTTGAAGGCTGATAAGATGTCTATGGCACATTCCCTTGAATTACGTGTTCCATTACTTGACAAGAAGATGATGGAATGTGCACAGGTAATTCCTACAAAGTATTTATTCAATGAGCACAATACGAAGTATGCTTTCCGTCAAGCTGCGTTCCGTCATATTCCTAAGGAGTGGGCTGCACGTCCTAAGCTTGGTTTCCCGGTTCCAATTAAGGACTGGTTACGTACAGAGAAGTTCTATCAGATTGTACGTGCCGAATTATCAAAGGATTTCGTTGGTGAATTCTTTGACCAAAAGGCAGTGTTACAACTATTAGATGATAACTTCCAAGGCAAGGTAGATGCTCGTCGCAAGATTTGGACACTCTATACATTTATTACTTGGTATGATGTATACTTCATCCAAGGTGGCAACAAACCTCAAGTTGCTTAATCGACGCATATGCGTCGATTTTTAAAAGGAGATATGCATGCAAGTTTTTCAAAAGAAAAATATAAAATGGGTTATTGTGCTGATTTGTATCAGTATTTTCGTATATTTGATGCAAGCAGTATGGGGTAGTCATGTATTACCGATTGATACTTCTGTCTATAATTTTATAACAAAGCATTTTATATCATATAGCTTAACACCAATTTTAAAAGTCATTACACAGTTTGGTGGTACTATCTTGATGATTGTTTGGGCTATTGCTTCATTAGTTCTCATTACAAATAAAAGAATCGCTGTCAGTGTCGTATCAAACTTGGTGTTGATTGCACTATTAAATAACATATTAAAATTAATCGTACGTCGTGCTCGTCCTACTGGATTTCGTTTGATTACAGAAACGGGGTATAGTTTTCCATCGGGCCATTCTATGGTTAGTATGGCATTCTATGGATATCTAATCTATTTGATTCACAAAAATGTTAGAAATACGAAATTACGTTGGACTTTGATGACAGGTTTTGGTCTATTGATTCTCATTATTGGTATGAGTCGTATTTATTTAGGTGTTCATTATACATCTGATGTATTTGCAGGATTCTTGTTTTCGCTTGGATACTTGGTTGTTTATATCAAGATGACTGATCCAATCGTATTTCAAAAGAAATAAGTAAAAACAGAGAAGCTATTTTTGGCTTCTCTGTTCTTCTATAATCTTTTCGATTTCTTCAATCAATGCTTGTTTGATTTCTGCTTGTGGAACAGTGCGGATTACTTTTCCTTTACGGAAGAGAATACCGGATTTTGAACCACCCGCAATACCAATATCGGCACGGCTAGCTTCTTGCATACCATTGACAGGACAGCCCATAACTGCGACCGTGATATTCGCTTTGATACTGTGGAGATAATCCTCCATCTCTTTGACAAGTGGAATCATATCATACTGGATTCTTCCGCATGTAGGACATGCGACTAAATCGGGTACATCTTCAATTAACCGGAAACTACGTAGTAATGCTTTTCCGATAATCAATTCATCTTTTGGAGGACCGGATACAGAGATACGAATTGTATCACCAATTCCTTCATGTAAGAGCACACCTAATGCGGCAGAAGATTTTACAGCAGAATCTGCAAATCCACCAGCTTCTGTAACACCTAAATGAAGAGGGTAGTTAAACGTTTTTGCGGCAAGTTCATACGCATCAATCGTAAGTTCTACATTTGAAGATTTGAATGAGAGACAGATATCATAGAAATCCATACTCTCAAGAATATCAACATGACGTTTCGCACTTTCGACAAGAGCCTCTGCACATGGACCACCATATTTCTCTAAGAGTTCTCTTTCTAAAGAACCAGCGTTAATACCAATACGAATTGGTACATGTTTCTCTTTACATTTGGCAACGACAGCTTCTGTATTCTTACGAGAGCCAATATTACCAGGATTAATACGAATCGCATCAATACCTCCATCTAAACAGATGAGGGCAAGTAGGTAATTAAAGTGTATATCTGCGATTAAAGGAATGTTGATACGGGCTTTAATTGCTGGAATAGCACGAGCATCTTCTTCATCTAATACTGCTGTTCTGACAAGTTCACAGCCATTTGCGGCTAGTTCGTTGATTTGCGCGACTGAGCGCTCTACATCCTTTGCAGGAACGTTTGTCATAGATTGTAAGACACATTTGTTTTGGCCACCAATCTGGACATTTCCTACAAATAAAGCACGTGTTTCAGTACGTTTCATTATTTCGTCTCCTTTATGAGTACTATTATCCCACGATTATAAAATTTTATCGAGTTTTTCATCTTATAAAATCATAAAGCACTTGGAATTGATTTATGAATATGATATACTCATCATGCAAAATCTTAGGAGGATTATTAACAATGGCAAGAGAGAATGTAATCTTGGTATGCACAGAAAGTGGTGAAGAAAACTATATCACTACAAGAAATAAGCGTAAGCACCCAGAAAAGTTGGAAGTTAAGAAGTACTGTCCACGTTTACGCAAAATGACATTGCATAAGGAGAAGAAATAACCTTTGTTGGTTATTTTTTTATATTTATTATGAAACTAGATATATTACCAATAGGTCAATTTGAAGAGAATTCGTATGTATTACATGATAATGGTCATGTGCTCTTTGTTGATCCAGGAAGATATTATAAAAAGATTATGGAATGTGTTGGTAAGGATGAAGTTATTGATGGTATTATTTTGACACATGGACATTCTGATCATACGGGGGCAGTGGATGATTTATGTGATGTGTACAATTGTCCAGTTTATATGGACCATCATGATTTAGCACTTGTATTACCAAGCAATGCAGGGAAGTATGGTTATAGTGCACCTGTGTATGCGCCTATTCATGATTTAAATGTGAAAGAGGTTAAGATTGGAGCGTTTTCTTTAGAAATTCATCATACACCTGGCCATACGGATGGTAGTATCTGTGTTCGCTATAAGAATATTCTGTTTACAGGGGATACGTTATTTGCGTCTAGTTGTGGTAGAACGGATTTATATTCGGGTAGCGATGAAAAGATGCGTCAAACATTAGAGTATCTCAAGACACTTCCACATGATTTACAGATTTATCCAGGACATGGACCAGCTAGTACGATAGGAATTGAAGTACGTAACAATCCTTATATGATTTCTTACTTTTAAGAATTTATCAAAGTTGTTTTATTGTTATTTCGTGTAGAATAGAAGCGAGGTAGTAATATGAAGAAATTTATGATTGGTTTATGTTTGAGTTCGGTATTACTGGCAGGTTGTCAAAAAGAAAAGTCAACCTACGTAGCGAAAGAAGATAAGATTGCGATTTCTACAACTGACTTTAAAGATGAAGATGCATTAAAATTGGTTGAGTCTGTCCTAAAGAAACACTTTCCACAATATGAATGTACGGTTACACAGACAATCATCAAGGGTAACAATGTTTACGGAATTTATACATACCAGAAAAATGGACGTACAATGACACAGCAAGTCTCACTACTAACGGTTTCTGTGAATAAAAATGATAGTAATGATATTATTTACTTGCAGAGCTCTTTTGGTGCAGTTGATCGTCATGTCACACAGATGATTGAGGAGAAGACAATCCCGACTGATAATACAGTTGAAAAACC
>CALEMV010000215.1 GCA_937910655.1 uncultured Solobacterium sp. | reverse complement strand
TAAGTATAGAAAGGTTCAAAAAGAGGATGGAAGAATTGTTAAGAAGAAATCCAGAAAGAATTATTTGGTATTGGCTTTTAATGCCATTTTGGCAGTGGCATTTACTATTTCTTCGGTTTATATCTACAATACAAACCGAAGTTTAATGAATGTATTGAATGCTAATAACGCTTCCAATACAACACACTATGAAATTGTTGCGTTGAAATCAGATTATAAGGAACAACATAAAGATGTATTCCAGGACACAACAACTTCAGATAAGATTAAGGATTATTTTGATAAAACAATCGCAGCACAATCTGCTTCTGATCAAAAGAACCAGGAAAAAGCGATTGCTTGGATTGATGAGACCCTTGAAACAAAACTCAAATTTGATAAGAGAAAGACAATTATTAATGCGGTTGAGGCTCTCTATAATAATGAAGTTTCAGCTCTCCTCATTAATACAACATATAAGTCAGCTTTAAAGAATTATAAAAAGTTTAGTAATTTCGAAAATGAGACAGTAGTTCTTGCAACCATTGATATCGAAGCGGAGGTCGTAAAGAAGCCTAAGGCTGCTGATACTGCTCCATTTACGGTGTTTGTTGGTGGTAATGATGATTATGGAGAGTTACTACCAGAAGGTCGTTTCGACGTAAATATGATGGTTACTGTTAATCCAAAGACACGCCAAATTTTGATTGGTTCATTTGCACGTGACTCATATGTACCTAACGTAGCACTCGGTGGTTACGATAAGTTAACGCATGCGGGTGTTATGGGTGTACAGAATGCAGTAGATACGATTAATAACTACTATGGTACAAATGCTGAAGATTACCTCATTGTAAACTTCTCAACATTCTTGAATATTATTGATAAATTGGGTGGTATTACAGTTTACAATCCTAATGAATTTACAGGCTATTGGACAGGTAACTATTTCCCTGCTGGGGAAATTACATTGGACTCCACATTGGCACTTGAATATGTGCGTGAGAGATATAACTTACCAGATGGTGATTTAGGCCGTAATGCACATCAACAGATTGTATTAAAAGCAATCATTGAAAAACTAACAAGTCCAGCAATGATTCCACACTTTGCAAGTATCTTAGATTCACTTGCAGGTTCCTTCTTAACAAATGTTGATGTATCTAAGATTAATCAGCTAGCTGCACAGACACTTGATGAAGGTATTAAGTGGGAGATTATTACAGCTCACGTTGGTGGTGTAGATGGTATGGAATATACAGCCTCTGCACCAAATGAGTTGCTATCTGTTGTTTATCCAGACCAAGCAGAGAAGAATGCATATCAGTATCAATATAATCTCATAATGAATGGACAACCAATTCCAACTGAGAATACAGAAACTAATACAGAATCGACTACGGATTCTAAAACAACTGGTACTACAACTGGAACGGTTACTATTAAGGTAGATGCTTTAAATATTAGAAGTGCCCCAAGCACTAATGGTGCAGTTGTAGGTACTGCCGCAAGGGGGCAAAAGTTCTACGTAAAAGAAACAAAACAAGCAGATGGATATACTTGGTACTGTATTCAAGACAACCAATGGGTTGCGGACCAAAATGGTACACTATTAACATTTACAAGCAATTAATCGGAGGATTACATGAGTACTAGGATTTTAATTACAGGTGCTGGATCCTATATTGGTGAAAAGGCAAAAACCTATTTGACCGAAAAGTACGGATATCAGATTGATACAATTCCAACACAGAATTATGAACCGAAAAAAGAAGATTTTATAGGTTATGATGTTGTATATAATGTTGCTGGAATTGCACATATTAAAGAGACAGATGAAAATCGTCAGCTTTATTATGTGGTGAATCGTGATTTAGTAGTTAAAATCGCAGAATGTGCAAAAGCAGCAGGTGTGAAGCAATTCATTATGCTGAGTACAATGTCAGTTTATGGTAAGACGGTTGGTCATATCACAAAACAGACAAAAGAAGATCCTCAGAATGCATATGGTAAATCAAAGCTAGAAGCGGATCATCTGATTTCTAAGTTGGTGGATGAAAACTTCAAGGTAGCTATTCTAAGACCACCTATGATCTATGGAAAGGGCTGCAAGGGAAATTATCAGAGTTTACGTAAGTTTGCGCTAAAGTCACCAATTTTCCCAAACTATACAAATAAGAGAAGTATGTTATTTGTAGATAACTTATCTGAATTTGTGCATCAGGTTATCACAAACCAGATGGAAGGAATCTTCTTCCCACAAAATAAGGAATATGTAAATACAAAAGATATGGTTGCAGCAATTGCGAGAATCCATGGTAAAAAAATTTGGTTTACAAAATTGTTTAATCTAATTATTAAGAATATACAAAAAGGTATTGTTTCAAAGGTGTTCGGTGATTTAACTTATGAGCAAGTTGATTTGGTAGATTGCTATAACTTCCAAGAAACAATTGAGAAAACAGAAAACTAAAATAACAGTACGGAGGATGTTATGGAACAGAACAATAAGGCAATATTAGATTTTGATGAAGATATGGAACTAGATCTTCGCACATTAATCCACAATATTTTCAAGAAGAAATTCTGGATTATTGGTGCTGCTATTTTAGGCATGGTCGCTGGTATCGGATTTGCAAAGCTAACTAAGAAGCCTACATATGATGCAGGTTTTGCAATGTATGTTATATCTGAAAAAGATGAAAATCAGATTACTGCTGATGAAAGTGCAGATGTTTTACTGAAAGTAAATACTGCTGGCGAATTGCTTAAGAGTGGTGAAATTCTGAATGAGGTTATTCAAAATGCAAATCTTTCTGATGAAGAGGCACAGACTTTGCGTAGTACTGTGAAGCCTTCAGTGAAGACACAGACACAAATTATTGAGGTTGTTGTAAGTATGTCAGATGCAGAGACTACAGAGAGAGTTATCAAAGAACTCGCTGAGGTTGCACCTGAGAAAATCTCTCAATTAATGAAGGGGCAAGCGACTGTAAAGATTATAACGCCTCCTGGTAAAGTTCGCGTTACTCCAGTCCCATTGAAGAGTTTCGGCTTAAAAGGATTTATGGCAGGATTTGGATTATCATTCTTAATCGTGGTTGCCTTAGCATTATTTGATCATCGGTATCCGAAGAAAAAGTCTGATGAATAACTAAGGAGGCTTTTAAGAATAGTATGAAGAAAAATAGTTTACTATCAAGCATACTAAATAAGATCCAACACGTATCAATTGCGATGGCTCTTTTAGATGCGGCAATCATCGCGGGAAGTTATTTCTTCGCATTAATGATTCGCTTTGATTTCCATTATTCATGGATTGATCGTTATTACACAACAGGGTATGCCAGTGTCATTATTTGGTATATCCTCATTGACGTTATAATGCTACATATGTTCCATCTATACCAATCAGTATGGAAGTTTGCTGGTGCATATGAATTATTGCGTTCTGTGTATGCATGGGTATTTGCACAGATTGGTGTAGTGATTGTTTATTTTATTACACGTATTCAGATGCCTGTTTCTTTCTATATCATCGGTGGTTTAATGTCCTTTGGATTTACTACGATGGTGCGCTTTATGTATCGTGCGCTTAGTGTATTCAAAGACTATGGGGTATCTGACGATGCAATCGTCGAAAGAGTTATGGTCGTTGGTGCTGGTGCTGCAGGACGTGAAATTATTCAGGAATACATGCACAGTACTTCTTTGAAGGCTAAGGTATTCTGTGTTGTGGATGATGATGCACGCTTGGTTAAGAAGTATATCAATGGCGTTCCAATTGAAGGTACACGTGAAGATATCCCAGAATTAGCAAATAAATATGATATTAACAAGATTATTCTAGCGATTCCATCTGCTCCTAAGAGAGTTCAGAAAGAAATCCTAGATATATGTTCTTCAACTTCTTGTCGTGTACAGACTATTCCTGGTGTCTATCAGTTGTTAAATGGTACTGTATCCATCAAGAATCTAAGAGATGTTGATGTAGAAGACTTATTGGGTCGTGATCCAGTTGAAACAGACTTATCTAAAA
>CALEMV010000214.1 GCA_937910655.1 uncultured Solobacterium sp. | reverse complement strand
AACTCTTGTAAGGTACCCTCTTCTGGTGCAATATCCTTATACAGATTGATTGCTTCCCCTTCATAATCAATCGCACTTTCATGTGTATACACCTGTAATACAGCATCTTTTCGTACAATTACACTACGTGCAATAGAGTACATTTTCCCTGCAAGTTCTGCTGCATTTCCAACTTGAGCAACCCCAAATAAGTTTACTGCAGAAGATGTAAAGAATACTGCATAATCATGATTAACCTGATAGATTTCACATACATAATCTACTGTTTCATCGAGCATATTTTGAAAGCTTCCAGAATATATAGCAATCGGTTTTTGTGTATAGATCGATTGTGTTATATCTGTGGAAGAATCCATGATAGCTTGTACGTTTAGATTCAGTACAAACTTTGTAGATTGAAAGCTAAACTCATTTGAAGTTTCAGTAGAACGATAATGTCCAATCGATGGCTCTGTATAGTAAGTATAGAATGGTTTGCGATGACTTGCACTAGGGATAGGTAAAGCACTAACTGTAGTAATCTCTTGTTCTAATCTTTCTTGCATGGAAAGATTAGATTGTGCACAACCAGTTAATAGAACACATAATAGGACTAGTACAATCTTCTTTCCCATACTTTACCTCCTTTGCATTATCGTATCACAGTTTATTTATGTCTGCATGGCTTGGCACAAAGTTGATATATTGGTTGTCCAAGTTCCATAAAGCGAGTTTCGTACTCTGTAATGACATCTTCCGCATGTTCTACGCGACGAAAGTCGACAGAAAATTCTGTGAGTGTAAAATCATTCTGTAAGAAATACAATACTGAATCTTCAAATAGATCCTTGTTGTCTGTCTTCATGCGGATATATCCATCTTCTGTAAGAATATCGCGATACATCTCTAAAAACTTCGCACTGCTAAGACGGCGCTTATGATTGCCTTTCTTTGGCCATGGATCAGAAAAGTTTAAGTGAATGACATCCACTTCTCCAGTCGCAAACCACTCCTGTAATTGTTCGGCATTGGCAATGATAAAGCGTTTATTCTCCAGTAGTGGATTTTCTTCCTCTACCGCATGACGTGCAGCGACTGCACCAGCACTGACATCTTTTTCAATTCCTACCCACGCTTCATTAGGATAAAGTTTAGCCATACCGTTAAGATATCCACCTTTACCAGTACCAATCTCTAAATGTAATGTGTCGCGTTGTAGTAATTCTTTCCACTTTCCTTTGTTTTCTACTGGGTTTTGATAGACAAAATCACGGTGTTCCTCAATCCATGGCTCTGCCCATTTCTTTTTACGCATACGCATCGTTACTTTCCCTCCGAAAAAGAAGGCTATACGCCTTCTTTTATTGATTATTCAGCGTTTTCTTTTTTCTTGAAAACTCTGCGTTCCACGTTAGCACCTTCGCGCTTTTCATGGAAATTTGGTTTACCTTGTGGTTTAAAGTTCTTCTTTGGTTCTACATAGCCTTCTGGCTTCTCTAGACATTCCTTGGCAGAAACCTTAACCTTACCTGTTGCATCAACGCCAGTAACTTTAACCTTAATTACATCACCTATATGTAATGCATCCTGAATCTTTTCTACACGAGTCCAAGCAAGTTCACTGACATGGAGTAATGCATCTGTTCCTGGGAACAATGTTACAAAAGCAAATGATTCACGTACTTCTGATACTGTCGCATCATAGATGTCACCAACCTTCGCTTCACGAATTAAGTCACTAACAATCTGTATTGCTTTATCAATCATATCCTGTTTTGTATGATAGAATACGCACTTACCATCATCTGTAATATCAATCTTGATACCATCACAAGCAGCGATAATCTTATCAATCTGTTCGCCACCCTTACCGATAACAACGCGAATCTTCTCTACTGGAATCATCATCTGAGCCATCTTTGGAGCCCATTCGGATACGTGATCACGTGGTGCAGAAATTGCTGTTTCCATATTGTCTAAGATTTCCATACGGCCCTTATGTGCTTGTGCTAAAGCTTCACGTAAGATTTCTTCAGAAATACCAGTTACCTTGATATCCATCTGTAATGCAGTGATACCATTACGTGTACCAGCTACCTTAAAGTCCATATCACCATAGTGGTCTTCCATACCTTGAATATCTGTCAAGATAGAGTATGTATCACCAACTGTAATTAGACCCATAGCCACACCAGCTACCATTGCCTTAATAGGAACACCAGCAGCCATTAATGACATTGTGCCTGCACAAATACTTGCCTGTGAAGAAGAACCATTTGATTCTAATACTTCAGCACAGGTACGAATTGCATATGGGAATTCTTCTGCTGTAGGTAATACCTGCAAGAGCGCTCTTTCACCTAAAGCACCATGACCAATTTCACGACGTCCAGGAGAAGACATACGTCCAACTTCACCAACAGAGAATGGTGGGAAGTTATATTGATGCATAAATCTCTTTTCTGTTTCTGTTGTTAAGTCATCAATCAATTGTGCATCGCTTAATGGACCTAATGTTGTAACAGATAATACCTGTGTTTCACCACGCGTAAACATTGCGGAGCCGTGTACACGTGGTAATAAATCAACCTGTGAATCCAGTGGACGAAGTTCATCTAATCCACGTCCATCTGGACGAATCTTTTCTTCAGAGATTAAGCGACGTACTTCACCTGCTTCAACTTCAACACCATATTCATGTGCTTGTTTAATAGCCTTTTCACGTGCCTTGTCATCTTCCCATTCTAACTTAGCAACTTCTTCTTCCATTTCGGCAATCAATTCATCAATCTTGCCGTAACGTTCAAGTTTACCCTTGATAGAAACTGCTTCACGAATACGCTGTGCACCCTTTTCATCAACCAGTTGCTTAACAATTGGGTTGATTTCATATAAGGAGACTTCCATCTTTTCCTTTGCGCAAGCAGCAATAACTTCTTCTTGAATAGCGCATAATTCCTTGATTGCGTTATGACCAATCATCAAGGCCTTAAGCATATCTTCTTCTGATACTTCCTTAGCGCCTGCTTCAACCATGTTGATGGCGTTCTTTGTACCAGCAACTGTTACATTTAAATCAGAATTCTTTTCCTGTTCAACACTTGGGTTAATGATGTATTCACCATCAACACGAGCAACCATTACACCAGCTACAGGTCCGTTAAACGGAATATCTGAAATACATAGTGCTAATGATGAACCGAATAAGGATGCCATCTCAGAACTAGCGTCTGGATCGCATGATAAAACTGTATTAACGATTTGTACTTCATTACGGAAACCTTCCGCAAATAAAGGACGAATTGGTCTATCAATTAAACGTGCTGTCAATGTTGCATGTTCTGTTGGTCTACCTTCACGACGTGTAAACCCACCAGGAATTTTACCAGCCGCATACATCTTTTCCTGATATAAAACTGTTAATGGGAAAAAATCTGTATCCTTTGCTTGGTTGTTTGCTGTTGCTGTAGATAGTACTGTTGTATCCGCATAGCGAATGACTACAGAACCTCCTGCTTGTTTGGCAATTTCACCGTTTTCGACTGTCAATGTACGGCCATGAAATTCCCAGCTCTTCTTGTACTTTTCCATTTCTCTTCTAACCTCTGTCTGTTCTCGACTTTTCAAATTTTCAACATTCCCATTGTATCACAGCCACACTGTAAATTGAATATGTCTTTATTATGCTTCAATGCACCAAAGACCATGTTGATTGCAATATGCATAGACCGCAATGACTGGCTCATCTTGATAGAACTTTACTTCTGGTTTTTCACCCTTATCAAAATACACTACACGATAGCCCTTTTCATATTGTAAAATCACAAACGCAATATGATGGTCACCATCCATCGGATGGTCATCACTGGCAATATTAACAGAGAAAGAATCTCCATTACGATTGATAACAGGCTCATGTGTTTCCCAGTCTTCATTATTTTGAACCGGTAATTCAACAAATACTTCATCCTTACATAAAATCTCTGCAGCCACATCATTCATCTCCATGATGACCTTACCGTTACTTGGCGCATAGAGAATGTGTAATCCACGGTTGAACTTTGCTCTCCTAAATTTCTCTTTATCAAATAGTTCCACATTTGTTAATGGACTTTTAATCAACTGTGCTTTTTCTTTCTTTGTCATTTGTTTGATCCTCCATTCTCTCCGCATCGCTCCCTTCTTTGTCGCATGCATTTCATAATATGCGATGCGTAAAGGACGATGTGACTTTGTATACTTTGCCCCTTTTCCATTCAGATGAGACTGAAATCTTTTTTCTAAATCATTGGTCCATCCTGTGTAATACGTATGGTCTTCACATTCTAATATGTAGGTATAATTCATTATTCCACACTCTTTAGACTCTCTACCATGCGAATGTCATTTAGTCTCTTAGTCATCATACGATTGACTATCACACTAAATAGTATCGTTAATACAAATGCATAGAAGAAGCTTATCCATTCAATGTTTCTTCCAAACATCAAATAGTCCATCTCTACAGTACGCATTATATAACGATGTAATGCGATACCCACTGGAATTCCAACAATACCACCAATTCCAGCAAGCAGATTGTTTTCTTTAAAGATATACTTCTTAACCTCAGCCCTTCTAAAACCAAGAACCTTTAAGGTCGCAATCTCACGTTGTCTTTCACTTATATTGACTGTAATTAAATTACTGAGTACAACAAATGCTAGTAACATACTCGATATGATTAGTACCCAAATAATACCATTTAAACCTTTAACCATAGAATTGAAGTTATCAAGTTGACCACTATACAATGAAACACCTTCAACACCTTGCATCGTCGAAATCTCATTTGCAAGTAACTTTTGGGCTGCATCATCACCTGTCGTAGATAGGTAGATGATATTACTACCAGCTTCTTTACCAAATACTTCTTTGTAATACTGACGACTCATTATGACAAAATGATTGATATACATTTCTGTAATACCACTAACGTTTACCTCATGTGGATTTCCATCTGCATCTTCGATGGTAATCTTATTTCCAACATGAACACCTAGATTCTCAGCTAACTTTTCATTGATGATAACACCATCATCAGTTAGTGAAATAGGTTTATGGCCAATTCGTGTACGTAAGTTAAACTCACGGTTGATTTCTTTTGAATCAAAAACATGAACTGAAGCAGTCTCATCAACCTTATCATCATACGTCTTACTTGTATAAACAAAGCCAATATGCGCATCTATAACATTCTCAGTTGATTTTATCTCTTTTAAAGCTTCCGCTTTTACTTGTTCACTTGCGTCATCTTCAAAACTAACCATGCCATCATACTGAATAATTTCTTTAAAATTAATATCAACCATGTTAGAAATGGAATCACGAATACCAAATCCAATTAACATGAGTGCAGTACATCCTGCGACACCTACAATTGTCATAAAGAACCGTTTCTTATAACGAAAGATATTACGCATCGTTACTTTATCCGTAAAGCTAAGATGATTCCAAATCAATGGAATATTCTCTAAGAATGTCTTCTTACCCATTGGTGGTGCTTTTGGTCGCATCAGTTGTGATGGAACATCCTGTGTATCTCCCTTGCATGCAAACCAAGTCGCAATACTCATCGCAAAAATAAATACCATCGCTGTTAAGCTAATTAGACCTGAAGGTACTACAAAGCGAATTGGAGGTAAGATATACATCATTCTCCATGCATGATAAATAATCAATGGGAAAGAACTCAGTCCTAGTATACTTCCCACAACAATACCAATCAGGGTTGCAGAGATTGCATAGAATAAATACTTCAACGTGCACTGCCACTTTGTATATCCTAGTGCTCGCAAAGTACCAATTTCATTACGTTGTTCTTCAACAAGACGTGTCATTGTTGTTAGACACACAAGTGCTGCAACCAAGATAAAGAATGCAGGGAATACACGAGAAATAGCTTCCATCTGCTTGACTGTATTCTTGAATGTCACACTTGCATAATGAGATTTGCGATCCAGTATTGTCCACTTTCCTTCCGCTAAATCATCAATCTTCTTTTTCGCATCTGCTAACTTTGCTTTTGAAAGATTTAACTCTTCTAATGCATCATTTAACTTCTTTGTACCTTCTGTAATTGCACTATTTAATTGTGCTTCACCATCCGCAATCTGTACTCTTGCGTCTGCCAGTTTATTTTCGTTTGTGTATATTGCTTGCCAACCTGCATCAATCTCAGCTTGACCATCTGCAATCTTTTGGTTTAACGTAGCCTGTCCTTGATTGAGTTGTTGTTGGCCTTGGTCAACTGCAGCTAAACCATCCGTAATTTGTTGTTGAGATGCAGGAATCGTCACTGTTAAAGCATTCTGAACAGTCGCTAAGTCATTTGTATATTGTGTTTGTAAGTTCTGTAATTCAAGTAATCTGTCTTCCTTTGTGGAAGCAGTTAACGAAAAGTTTTGATCAATTTGTTGTAAATGATTATCTAAAGCACTCTGTAAATCTCCAATTGTTTTACTAGTATATCCTTCTGGAAACATTGCATCGCATAACTGTCTTAAATCAGCTCGAAACATCGTTAAAAGCGATACAGGTGTTGTCGGACTAATTCCATACTGTGCGATACCTTGTCGGAATTGAATTTCTGTTTGATATAACGTAATCGCATCCGGAATTGCAGTTAAGGCTATGGTAAGATCGTGCTCATTCTGTTCAAGAGTAGACTTTTGATCATTTAAAGTTTGTTGACTGGATTCTAGTGTTGCACGATTCAGGTTGATGATTTCCTGTTGATGATCAAGCTCTGCTTGTCGGTTAAGCTTTTCTGTATTTAAAGCATTTTGCGCACTAACAAGTTTATCTTTTGCATTCGCAATCTCTACTTCCCCAGTAGCGACATCTGCTCTACTTTCAGATAGTTTTTGTTGAGCATCCGCAATTTCTTTTTGATAGCTATCTAGTGCATCTTGGTATTGCTTTGTTCCATCGATGTACTTTTGCATACCATCGTTGTACTCGCTCATTGCGTCTTCTTTAATCTTATGTGCAGTTTCTGTTTGTTGTGTTGACGCAAGTGCTTCAATCTTCTGTTTTACTTCCGCGATGTAAGTATCATAC
>CALEMV010000213.1 GCA_937910655.1 uncultured Solobacterium sp. | reverse complement strand
AATAGATATAATCCATTATATTTATAAATATAAAAATATATGAAAAATAATTTTCAAATAATTGAAAATATATTGATATATATTCGAAATATGTATGATAAAATAAAATATATTACAAGGAGGAAAATATGGCTGAATCGAAACATGATAAATTTATTAGAGTTGCTGAGGCTAGAACAAATAAAATCATCGATATGATTCGACTTTTAAGTAACTGCTCTAATACAGCAACATATGAATATACAGATGAAGACGTAAAAAAGATTTTCTCTGCATTAGAATCAGAATTAAAAACTTGCAAAAGTAAATATCAGGATATTAGCAATAAAGAAAGCAAATTTACGTTGAGGTGATTTAGATGACTATAGAGTGGAAGTTTCCGCACAATGGATTTGGACAAGTGCGTGGGGTATCGGATGCAGGCATTGAAACCTTTACAGGAACAGAGATACAGTCGCTTGCAAGAGAAATTTGTCAAAACTCATTAGATGCAGCGGTGGAAGGCAGTAATGTGACCATCAAAGTTGATTTTGAACAATATAGAATTCCTTCTTCTGATATTCCTGGATATGAGCAATATGCTTCTAAAATTCAGAAGGCTTATGATTATTGGTCGAAAAAGAATAGTGAAAAGACCATTAAAGTACTGACAAAGGCATTAAATGCAATTAAGAAGCCTACTACAATTGTTTTGCGAATTAGCGATTTCAACACAACTGGACTTAGCCATCCATATGAGGATAGTGACGAAGGCTGGAATGCATTGACAAAACTCGATGGTGGTGCGACAAAAACGGGTGATAAAGCCGGAGCATTTGGAATAGGAAAGAACGCACCATTTACAAATTCAGATTATAGATTAGTCTTTTATAGAACTCTAAATGAAGATCAAGAGACTGCTGCACAGGGAATGTCACGCTTTATATCTTTTCCAGAAGATTTAAGCAATATTATGAATACGATGACAACTGGAATTGGTTACTACGGAAATCCAGAAGGTAACTTACCTGTTGATTCTATCAGTGAGTTGGAAAAACTATATCAGAGATCTGAGATTGGTACAGATGTTTTTGTGTACGGATTTAATGCGGGATATGAATGGAATAGCGATGTAATTAACGAGGTTCTAGAAAATTTCTTGATGTCTATTTACAAGAATTTATTAAGTGTTACAGTTGACAATAAAACCATCGATAATTCTACGCTTGCAAGCTATCTCAGTACGTATAACACAAAAATAAAAAATGCATATTGCTACTACCAAGTGCTTGTTCGACCTGAAACAAAAGTGTTCAAAAAGGACTTTCACGGGATGGGAACTCTAAAACTCAGCGTTTTGGTCGATTCTTCGGAGAAATTGAATAGAAAAATTCTCATCACTAGATCTTCCGGAATGAAATTATTTGCATTGGGTAATATGTCGAGAATTATTTCATTTTCTGGTGTGCTTGAAATGGAAGGTAAAGAGCTTAATGAATTCTTTAGAGAAATGGAAACGCCAGCACATGATAAGTGGTTGCCAAGCAGACACTCAACAAATGTGCCGCTTGCAAAAGAGTATAACAATGAGCTAAAGGATTGGATAAGAGACTGTATTCAAACGTTGGGCGAACATTCCAGTGACGATGAAATTGAAGTTGCAGGTCTGGCTGGTGTACTTCAGAAGGAATCGAATAAGACTAATCAGCATGGAGATGACAGCAATAAAGAAAGTCTTCAAGATACGATTGGTTCTATTACAATTCAGCCCCGAACATCAAAAACAAAGCCAAAGGGTTTATTTTATGGCAGTGATGGAAATGGAAAGTCGAAAAACACGGATACGGAAGGAACCATCGGTTCTGATGGAGGTGATCCAACAACTCGGAATTTAGGCGGTACTAGACATAGGAGTAAAAAGGATTCTCATAAAGGAAAAGCGGAACAAGGTGGACATGATACCGTACATAAAAGATATGGTGGAGATATAAACCAAGAACTTAAGAATGTTAGGGTTATAAAAACTTTAAGCCTAATGTAAAATAACTTGGGGTTTTAGAAAAATCCGCTTTAAAATTACATGGGGCAAAAAGGTAGAAATTGTAGATGAGAATAATGTCTCTTGTCTACGATTTCTACCTTTTATATGTGCTAAGAAAGAAATATTTTATTGGCAATTATTTTTTGTATGAACCCCGTTTCTTTCCAATTCTTTTGTTAGATTGAAGGTGATCCGTAATTGTGTAATATAGTTTTCTGTTTAACGCATAGAGTGCTCTGGCACGGAATCTAGGGAAGTTTGAAAGACCATTAGAAACATTGATCAGTACACGTAATCTACTATTCATATATTCTGATAGTGCATTTGATTGTTTTCTGTCATCATACGGTCTTCTAAAGGAGTTGAGATACTCCTCTTTCCAGTTTGTGATAGATGTCAAAAAGTCTTCGTACGCAGGTATGTCGGCAGAAATAAACGCATCTAGTATGGAAGTGATTTCATTTATGCAAGATGGGTAAATAGCAGTTCTATTAAAGTTGCGAAATAATTCTTTTAAGTGGTAGGCAAGCGTTAAGACTGGATCAATTTCCAATAATTGGTCATACAGATTTCGATAATTTAATTTCTGTCTAAAGAAACTGTTATATTTCGGCTCGTTATCTAAGTCGTAGTCAGTTTCCAGTAATTTATGCCAGGTTTTAAGAAGATAATAAGCTCTACTTCCTTTTTCGTAACGATTCATGATATCGATACGTAGATGTGAGAATCCAGATGTAAGATGCTCAATGACATGGAAAGGATCTACAGCGACAATGGCGTTGGGCAGATATTTCTTTACAACATCTTTGTATGGCTGCCACATATCCATGGTCACAATCTTCACTCTTTGTCTCTCACTTAATGGGATGTTTTCAAAGTAAGTACTGAGTTCCCTTTTTGAACGAGACTGTATGACCTCGTTTAGAACACGAGCTTTATTATCGACCATGACACATAAGTAAGAACTATTTTTTAACGCCATGTCAGAATATAGTTCATCAATTCCTAGATACTCAGGTAAGAACTGCCTTGGAATTCTCAAGTAACTATCGGCATAGAGTTCTACCGTAGGAATAGATACATGTGCTCTTAGTGCAATTGTCTTTAAGTTAATAGAAATATCGCCTAAATCCTTCATGATTTGATCAATCATAGAGAAAGTGGTATGCATACCATCAGGGGTAAAGATATTGTCTTCACTAAAAGTACGATGACAGTCACGACACTTATACCGTCTACGTTTCCAATTGACAATTGTTTTTAGACCAGCGATGTCTTGCGTTTTGAATGTATATGTTAGAAGTCCTTTACTAGATGTATCAGCACCACAGTAAGGACAAATAGGGTGTTTATTTATCAGTAGAAGATAGATATTTAAGGTACCATGATTACGTGCCGTAGATAGACTTTGAACTTGATCTTGGGACAAGTTCAGAGCAGATGTGATAATATAATCAATAGCCATTTATGGCCTCCTCTCTAATTATTTTCTTTCTTAGTAAAAAGATAATAACATGAGAGGTTTTTATTTTTTGAAGGTACCCCAAGTTTTCTGAAGAAGTATGAAAAAGGTACCCCAAGATTTCTCATTGTGGTACCCCAACCCCAAGTAATTTTAGAGCGCCCAAATAATTGAGAACTGCTGTATACCATCGCTTGGTATCCAGCATTTTTTATGTGATTCATGAATGTGACAGCTGCTTGTGTGCGCTCTTGCGCAGTTGTATTTTCAATACGGTCAGTTGCATTACTTACTTCTTCTAAATCAAATACGATAGGTAACTGTAAGTTATATTTCTTTACACGTTCCAAGACAAAGTCCGCTTCAGCACGTGCTTCTTCTACGGAAACTGCCTGTGAGAAGAAATAAACACCTACATCAATTCCATTTTCAATTGCACCTTGCATATTCTCTTCGAAGTATGCATCATCCATGAGTGCACCTGTTTCATATCCACGATATCCCACTTGGATCATCGCAAACTTCACGCCACTGTTTTTGACAGCCGCCCAATCAATTGATTTTTGGTGCGATGAAACATCAATACCAATTACGGATGTATATGTATCATCTTCGTAAGATGGAAACCCACTGTTCCATGTCAAATTTGACCAGTTGTATGTATGCATGTTTGGATCAGACTCAACAAGCTGTTCCTCCTGTAATAACTGTCTTGCACGATGTGCTTGTGTAAACATATTGCGGATCATCAATAGTACAAAACAGATGACCATCGCTCCTGCGATGGCCCACGTTCTTTTTATTTCTTTCTTTCTACGATAATATTTCATTCACTACCACATTGGTTTAAATCCTAGAAGTGAAACTAGGCTAAAGAACTTTCCAAGCGTATGTTGAGAAACAAGAATCGTAAGAATAACTGCATACATGAACGTTATAAATAATATCATAATGAAACGGTTTCCTTTTTTGATTGTCGCAAAAATAGACCCCATACAAAATGACATGGATAGAAGGATTGCCCATACCCATAGTACTTCTAGCGTTTGGAATAGAATAAATACTCCCGCTAGCAACATAAATACTGTTGGTACGAATATGGCTCTAGCTACATCACAGTATACATCTTCAGGTTTTTGTCCATCTTTACGGTTTAAGTAGCAATACGTATAGATACTACCCACAAAGAAGATTGTTAATCCCATTCCACAGATAATACATCTCAGGATTAAAATATTTGCAATCAGGTTTAATACTACAATAACAACTGATGCTGAGAAGGATAACTCACTTGCCTGGAAAGGATTTTCTGCCACCTTCCATAATGTATTGAGATCTGACTTGTAGAAATGAAATTTTGTAAATATGTTTTCTTTGGCAACCTCTGGTTGTGGTTGCTCTGGCTGTGATTGCTCCGGCTGTTCGGTGACCTTTGCGCCACAATAGCCACAGAACTTACTGCTTTCAGATATTTCTTTTCCACAGTTCTTACAAATCATCTCGTACCTCCGCAATAGGATTTTATTATAACACCATATTCGTCATTCGCATTAACGACGTGTATAATTTAATAATTCTTCTAGTTTTCCAGAGATAATACCACTATCCTCTAGCATGCTCTTTGTTTTAACGTTATAACTAAAATAAAGTAATAGTGTTAAGAATGTATGCCAGCTCATTTCACGTCTGCCAGTTTCCACTGCACTATATGTCTGACGTGAGATACCTAAAATCAAGCATAACTCTTCTTGAGAAATACCAATACGGGCACGATACACTGGTAAATCTTCAGTTAGCATCTGTATATATTTCTTCTTTTCTGATGTTGATAACATCGTAACTTTTATATTTGACATCACAATTCCTCCATAATGACTATAAATAAATTATGATGTTGTTATATTATACGGTCAATGCACCGTTTCTTGAGATTTCCTAAATATTGCATAAAAAACAGCAAACCATTTGATTTACTGTTTCTAAAAGTGCCCTATTCAATTAGATAAACTGAGATTTAAGATTTTAACCCTTATAGAAAATAAATAGGGTTTTCTCCTGAAGTACGTTCTATCACATTACAGTTTAATGCAAAGTGTAGCTATATAGTCACTTCCATAATGGGATAATCTATGTCTTTTGTCACATGATTCATAAAAATCCATCATAGCAAGACCATTTTTAAGTTGTCCTCTAATCTGAGTTTCTAAAGTATGGCTAAATTCATATCCATATTCCGGATTTATGGTTATCTTGCCTTCCTCTTCAAGCTCTCTTGAATTAAAAGGTATTGAAAACTTTAAAAGTAATTCCTCATCGGGCTTGTCCCATACAATATCAGCATCATACATGTATATCCAGGGATTCATAAATCCGACCATTAACAATCCACCCTTTTTCAATACCCGAGCAGCTTCTTTATATATGTTTTCTAAATCTTCTACATACACATTTGAAACTGGATTAAAAATAATATCAAACGTTTCATTTTCAAATGGAAATGGTTTTGTCATATCGCCTTGAACTGTATTGATTTTTAAGCCTTCTCTTTTCGCAACCATATCATCTCTTTGTAATTGTGATTTAGAAAAATCCATTATGGTTACATCATAACCTTTTACAGCAAAAACTGGGCCTTGCTGTCCACCACCACAAGCTAAACCTAATATCTTTTTTCCGTTTGCTTTTTCAAACCATTCTTTTGGAACTTTTTTCCCAACAGTTAATGCAACAGAAATTGGATTATTTCTAACTTCTTCTAATTCTTCATGTGTCAATGGCTCAGTATAGTCATTTTTTACATTATTCCATCTATCTTCATTTAATTTTATATAATTGTTCATCTTATAATCTCCCGCTGTTTTTTTAAGGTATGAGCTATCGTTAAAAAGTTTCAGTCAGATGTTTATTTGCGATACTCCTCTACTTTATATCTATATTCATTAAGCAGTTGTTTTGAATAATTTTTTTTACTCTTCGAGTCTCTAACTTCTTTCCAAAGGATAGCTGCAACTTTTAACTTGTTGGAATAATTATTGCTAGATTCATCTGCACAAAAGTCTTTTAGAAATTGATTCCATTGGCAAGCTGAATTA
>CALEMV010000212.1 GCA_937910655.1 uncultured Solobacterium sp. | reverse complement strand
ACTTCTTTGCGGCAAGTCCAATCAAAGAAATATCTAGTTTAAATATTGGTTCTCGACCAGCAGCACGTAAGACAATTACAGATATCAATGGCTTACGCGCAATCCCTTGGGTATTCTCTTGGTCACAGAATCGTATTATGTTACCTGGATGGTATGGCATTGGTTCAGCAATGCAACAATACATCGATCAAAATCCAGAAAAAAACTTAGCACAATTACAACAAATGTATCAAACGTGGCCATTTTTTAAGTCATTATTAGAGAATGCCGACATGGTACTTTCCAAGTCCAATATGGATATTGCTAAACAGTACAGTAACCTTTGTGAAGATAAAGAAACACGCTCAGTATTTGATCGTATTGAAAGTGAATGGCAACTTACAAAGAAAGTCTTACTACAGATTGAAAAGCACACCGAGCTTATTCAAGATCTACCTGCATTAAGAGGAAGCTTAGACTATCGTCTTCCTTACTTCGATATCTTAAACTATATTCAAATTGAGTTAATTAAGCGTATCCGCCAAGGACAATATACAGAAGAACTTGAAAAGACAATTCACGTTACGATTAACGGTATCGCAACTGGATTAAGAAACTCTGGATAAGGAGGAAGCATGAACTTTACTACATTAGCGAAAGCACGTTATTCTTGCCGTAAGATTTCTTCTAGACCTATCGAATCTGAGAAGTTAGAAGCTATTAAACAAGCAGCGATTGCGGCACCTACAGCACATAACTTCCAGCCTTTAAAAGTCTGGTTAATTCAATCACAAGAAGCGCTAGAGAAAATCAAATCCGTAACACAACAAAAATTTCTTCATACATCCCCTGCTTGCTTCATCGTAGGTAGTGATGCGAGCCAAGGATGGGTACGTGAAGCTGATTCTATGAACTTTGCGGATGTAGACGCAAGTATTGTTGCAACACACATCATGCTTGCAATCCAAGATCAAGGTCTTGCCTCTACTTGGATTGGAAACTTCCAACCAGAAAAGATTAAAGAAGTATTCCCAATGATGGAATCCTATAACTTAATTACTATCTTCCCAGTTGGATATCCAGAAGAAGACGCAAAACCTTCACACTTACATACAACACGTAAAAGTGAGGATGAGTTCATCGAAACCCTTTAGCAAAAAAGAGAGACAATCTCTCTTTTTTAGTATGCATTTTATTTTATCCAACTTCCGTCATCACTTTACCTACATAGTAAATACCGTAAATAAACCCGCTTATAAACAATAGCCGAATAAATGAGCTACCTGCCAAATATAAATACTTGCGTTTCTCTAGCGTATCAAATGGCATACATAGAATCATTGCAAATATTTTTAATATAAAACTAATCGCAAGAATATAAACTCCACAGAAAAAGATAATACCCCATAGGAATAAGCCAATCCCTACTTTCATAGATGCAAGCACAAAACCAATCACAAAACAAATCGCCAGAAATATATCGATTCCAATCGATATCCTAACCAACCATTTAATCATCTGTATTTTATTATCCATACAC
>CALEMV010000211.1 GCA_937910655.1 uncultured Solobacterium sp. | reverse complement strand
AGCGTGAAAATGTACGTAATATTACAAATACAACATTTGATTATCATTCTGTTGTAGACAATTATATCAATACAGGAAATCAACACAACAAAGGGAATGCAACTTACTCTGTTGGTGGTTTGATTCTGTCAAACTCTGCCTCTATCACCACCAATTATTGGTTGAGTGAAGTATATGATGAAGAGGTTGCCAATGCACATCGAGATGGTGATATTCATATTCATGATTTGAATATGTTAACGGGTTGTAATGCAGGTTGGTCTTTAAAAGAGTTAATCCAGCAAGGTTTAGGTGGAGTAGCGAAGCAGACTTCTTCCGCTCCTGCAAAGCATCTCATTACAATATGTAATCAGATTGTAAATTTCTTTGGGATTATGCAAAATGAATGGGCAGGAGCGCAATCCTTCTCATCCTTTGATACATACTTAGCTCCATTTATACGTATGGATCATTTATCATTTGACGAAGTGAAGCAAAATATGCAGACATTAATTTATGGTTTAAATACACCATCCCGTTGGGGAACAATTTCTCCGTTTGCGAATATATGCTTTGATTGGACTGTTCCTGAAGATCTCGCAAAGCGTCCAGCAATTGTTGGTGGTGTTGAACAAGACTTTACATATGGTGAATGTCAGGATGAAATGGCACTCATTAACCGTGCCTTCCTTGAGGTTATCTTAGAAGGTGATGCGGAAGGAAATATATTAGCCTTCCCAATTCCAACATATGCGATTACGAAGAAGTTTGATTGGAATGATGAGAATGCTAAGTTATTACTAGATGTAACTGTAAAGACAGGGCTTCCATACTTTGCAAATTTTATAAATGGAGATTTAAAGCAAAAGAATGCACGTAGTATCTTTAGTGGCACTCACTTTAACGCAAAAAAACTATTTAAGAAGACTGGTGGTTTATTTGCGTATGGAGAGAATACAGGAACGATTGGTACTGTATCTATCAATATGGCTAGACTTGCCTATCTTGCAAAAGATGAAGAAGATTTCTTGAAGCATCTAGATAAGGTATTAGATATCTCTGCTCGATCTTTAAGTACAAAGCGTCAAGTACTTGCAAGTCTTTTAGAGGCAGGACTATATCCTTATACAAAACATTATCTTGGTAGTTTTGAAAATCATTTCTCTTCAATTGGAATTGTGGGAATGAATGAAGCATGCATGAATGCAAAATGGATTCAAAAAGGATTGGATACAGAAGAAGCACAGAACTTTGCGGAGAATGTGCTCATGCATGTGCGTAAGCGCCTCAAGGAATATCAAGCAGACCATCATGAACTCTTCAGTATTGAGGCAGTGGCTGCTGGAGATATCTCTCATCGCTTCGCACTAAAGGATCAAAAAGAATATCCTGATATGATGATTGCGATGCAGGGTGATACACCGTACTATACAGGTAGTACAGAGTTGCCAATTGATGGAAATGTAGATCTATTTACGCGCTTAGATATACAGAATCGTATGCAGGAAATCTATACTGGTGGAACTATCTTCAATGTACGCCTTGCGAAAAATGAGTATGACGCAAAAGGAATTGCTGTACTTTTAGAACGTATTATGGAAAATTATACAATTCCATATATTACGTTAAATACATGCAATCGTGATTATCCAATTGAAGGATATCTCTATCAAGAGGCTGTTAACGAAAGATGAGTAAACTACCACAATTAATCACGACAAAAAATTGTCCAAAGTGCAAACTTATCAAAGAATACATGGCGCAAAGAAACTTTGTGTATGAAGTTATAGAAGCAGAGAAGAATATGAAACTTTGTAGAAATTTAGGCATTATGATAGCGCCGACGATGTTAGTCCATCATGAGGATGAAATGGAACAACTCATCGGTTTTGAGGCAATTCAGAAGTTTGTGGACAAATATGACAAGTAGTATATAAGCCAAGAGTGTTCTTGGCTTTTTTGTGAAAAAATGTGAGAGAAATCGCTGACGATGCGAAATAAAACGATAGATGTTACAATACATGGTATGAAAAAGAGGAAACTAGACTTTAAACGATTAATATTAGTGCTAGTCGCTGCTGTGATGTTGTTTGTGGCAGTGGGTAGTGTCTTATTATATGGACTCTCTTTTGTCTATGATGCATTCCGTAGAATGACTACAGGTATAACATTATCAATTGATGAATCAAAGTTAAATGTGGAATATGGTTCTACATTTGATCCGAAGGGGATTATTTTAGACTCTGTTGGGGACTTGGAAGTTGAAGGTACGGTAAATACAAATCGGGTAGGTAGTTATCCAATTGTATACCGCTTAAAAGATAAAGATGTTCAAAAGGAATATAAATATAGTGTCACGGTAGAAGACCATATAGCTCCAAATATTACACTTGTGGATACTGCAGTTGCAGTAAATCGTGGCGAGAACTTTCAGACTTCTACTATCGTACATACTGTAAGTGATCCTGTTGATGGAAGTTTGTCGTATAGCAGCGAACTATCAAATGGAACCTATACAATCAGTGGAACTGTAGATACAAACACGATGGGTACATACCCTGTAACTGTCACGGCGAAGGATAAGAATGGCTTAGAAACAAGCGCCACTTCATATGTGACAGTTGTAGATCCTTCAATCAGTACACCGTACATGATTCGTGTCAATCGTGTATTCAATACGGTAACAATTTATGCATACGATCAAACAACAGGTAGTTGTACAATTCCTGTTAAGGCAATGTTATGTTCTGTGGGACCTGAAACACCAACAGGTGTATTCCATACCTTTAATCGTAGCCGCTGGCGCCCATTATATGGTGATGTCTATGGTCAATATGTAACGGATATTGTAAATGATATTTTATTCCACTCTGTTCCATACCTTACACAGAATCCAAGTGATTTAGAGTACGAAGAGTTTAACAAGCTAGGAACATCAGCGTCACTAGGTTGTGTTCGTCTATCGGTGAAGGATGTAAAGTGGATTTATGACTACTGTCCATTAGGTATAACGGTTGAAATCTATGATGATGCAGAAACTCCTGGACCACTAGGCTTACCGGAGCAGACAAAGATTGATATCACAAATCCAAATCGTGGATGGGATCCAACCGATCCAGATCCAAGTAACCCTTGGTTATCACAAGCAAAATAAAGCAAACCCTGTAATGTTAGATAACAACTTTACGGGGTTTTCTTATATAATGAGTGTATCTAGTTTTAGATAGTGGGGAGGTAAGGATGAGCGTGCGCAAGATTTTAATTATCGGAGGTACTGGTGTCATTTCTTCGGCTGTACTAGGAATGCTAGCGAAGAGTCGAGATACCGAGTTATACGTTATCAATCGTGGACATCGTCCATTACCTGTAATGGCTAATCATATTATCTGTGATGCCAATGATACAGCTGCGATGCAGACGATTATTGGAAGTACTGTATTTGATGCGGTTATTGACTTTGTGGTCTATACACCAGATCAAGCAAAAGATCGTGTATATTTATTCCAAAACCATACAAGACAATATATCTTTATCTCCACTGTCGTGGTATTCAATCATGAAAATAACTTCATTCTCAATGAAGACTCTGTCCAGAAGAACCGGTTATCACAGTATGGAAGAGATAAGTCGGCTTGTGAAGATGTATTCAACCAAGCAGCGAAGAAGGGCTTTCCAATCACTATCGTTAGACCTTCACAGACGTATGGCTTTGACCGTTTCCCATTGAGTGTAAAGGGTAAGAATTGCTGGAGTGTTGTATCGAGAATTCTGAGTGACAAACCAGTCATTATCCATGGAGATGGCCAATCCATCTGGCATATGATGCACAGCTTTGACTTTGCGTATAACTTTATCCAATTGATTGGAAATATGAATGCAATCAATCGTTCGATTAACCTTGTTAATCCAGAGATTGTAACCTGGGATATGATTTACGATTCATTAGGAAAGGCATTGAATCGTAAAGTACAGAAAGTACATATCGCATCTGAAACACTTGCGATGAGCACAAAGTATCCTCTTTCCGAACAGATTGCTGGGGATAAGCAATTCTCTAATCTATATACGGATATCGTAAGAGATACACTAATTCCTGATTTTAAATGTCTGATCAATTTAGATAAGGGAATTGAACTTTATACACAATATATTTGGGAACATAGTGAATCAAGAATTGAAGATCCTGAGTTTGACTTATGGTGTGATCAAGTGATTAATGATTACCATGCCTATATGGGAAGATTCAATGCGAAATTTTAAACGTAGAGAAATCTACGTTTTTTTCTTGGGATAATATCAGTTGACATATACCCTGTGGGGGTATATAACAGATATGTAAAACGGAGGTGTGAGATGCATCAATGTGAAGTAAGACATAAAAAAAGAACTGCAGATGAGCAGAAGAAACTTGTGACTAGATTAAAGCGTATTGAGGGCCAGGTACGTGGAATACAGAAGATGGTAGAGGATGATTTATACTGTCCAGATATCTTAGTTCAGGTATCCGCTATTACAAGTGCACTAAATAGTTTTAATAAAGAGTTATTGGCATGTCACATTCGTGGTTGTGTCGCAACAGATATACGACAAGGAAAAGATGAGTCGATAGATGAACTCGTAACAGTACTTCAAAAGTTAATGAAGTAATTAGAAAAGAGGTTTTATGGAAAAATATATTGTGGAAGGTATGACTTGTGCGTCTTGCCAAGCCAGAGTTGAAAAAGCGGTATCCAAGGTAGATGGTGTACAATCCTGTGCAGTCAGTCTACTAACAAATTCAATGGGAGTTGAAGGTAACGCAGACCCAAATGAGGTTATAAAAGCTGTCGAGAATGCAGGTTACAGTGCAAAGTTACACTCAGAGACTAATATTGAAAAAGAAAATACAGCTAGTGTTTCTGCAGAAGAGGAAGCTTTACAGGATCATGAGACACCAAAGTTAAAGAAGCGTCTATGGTATTCACTAGGCTACTTAGTGATCCTAATGTATATCACGATGGGCTATGGCATGTTAGGCTTGCCATTACCAGCATTCCTAAATCACAATCATATTGGTTTAGGTTTAACACAGATGTTTCTAACATTAATTTTGATGGTTATTAATAAGAAGTTCTTTATCAGTGGATTTAAGTCATTCATGCATGGTTCACCAAATATGGATACATTAGTCGCATTAGGTTCTTCTGTATCCTTTGTTTGGTCGGTATACGTGTTATTTGTGATGACAGTGCAGATAACAAACGGTATTACGAACATGGAATTGATGCCACTCTATCATAATCAGTTATATTTTGAATCTGCCGCTATGATACTGGTATTTATCACAATTGGTAAGATGCTAGAAGCTATGTCGAAGGGTAAGACAACAGACGCATTAAAGAGCTTAATGAAGTTAGCACCTAAGAAGGCAACGGTCATTCGAGATGGTGTTGAAACAATCGTTAATATCGATGAAGTGAAGTTAGACGATATCTTCGTTGTAAAACCTGGTGAAAGTATTCCGGTAGATGGTGTGATTGTCTCAGGTGATAGTTCTATCAATGAATCTGCTTTGACAGGGGAGTCAGTACCAGTGGATAAGAGTGTCAATGATACGATTAGTGCAGGTACCTTAAATATCTCTGGTTATTTACAGGCTAAGGCTACTCACGTTGGAAAAGATACGACACTATCTAAGATTATTCAAATGGTAAGTGATGCGGCTGCCACAAAGGCTCCAATCGCAAAGATAGCTGATAAAATCTCTGGAGTGTTCGTGCCTGCGGTCATTGTGATTTCCGTCATCGTGATGATTGGTTGGTTAATTGCAGGAGCTAGCTTTGTATATGCACTTGAACGTGCAATCTCTGTATTAGTTATTTCCTGTCCATGTGCATTAGGACTTGCGACGCCAGTGGCGATTATGGTTGGAAACGGTTTAGGATTCCAACATGGCATCTTATTTAAGACTTCTGAAGCATTAGAAGAAATGGGCAAGATGAATATCATTGCCTTAGATAAGACAGGAACAATTACAACTGGACAACCAACAGTAAAAGATATCTATCCAATTGGAGATATGAGCAAAAATGATTTACTTCAAATCGCATATTCTGTAGAGCAGAAATCCGAGCATCCATTTGCCAAAGCAATCATTGCGAAAGCACAACAAGAAAATATTCAAGCATTAGCAACAGAACAGTTCAAGAATGTTGTTGGTAGTGGTATCGAAGCAACACTCAACAATCATCTGATGCAAGCAGGATCAATGAGTTATATCCATACAGTCACAGATATATCATCAGATATTCAAGCAAAAGCAGATCAATATGCAAGTGAAGGTAAGACACCATTATTCTTTGCACAAGATGGAAAACTCATAGGTATGATCACAGCTGCAGATACAATCAAGGAAGATTCATTCGACGCAATTACAAAGCTAAAGAAGCTGGGTATGCAGGTAGTTATGTTAACGGGTGATAATGAGCGTACTGCTAGTGCGATTGCGAAGGTTGCAGGTGTTGACCGCGTTGTGGCTGGTGTAAAACCAGATGGAAAAGAAGCAGTTATCTCAGAACTTCAAAAACAAGGAAAAGTTGCGATGGTTGGTGATGGTATCAACGATGCACCAGCACTGACAAAAGCAGATATTGGTATCGCAATCGGTGCAGGTACTGATGTCGCAATTGATTCCGCAGATATCGTATTGTCTAACTCAACATTAACCGATGTTGTTAGAGCAGTAAGGATTAGTCGCGCAACACTACGTAATGTCAAAGAGAATCTATTCTGGGCATTCTTCTACAACTTGATTTGTATTCCATTAGCAGCTGGTTTATTTGGTTTATCAATGAATCCAATGTTTGGTGCTGCAGCGATGGCTCTATCAAGTGTTACAGTATGCATGAATGCTTTAAGATTAAATCTATTTAAGATTGATGAAGATATGGAAGAAAAACATATTCAAAGAGAAAAACATATAGAAAGAAAAGAGGAAAAACAAATGGAAAAGAAGATTATGATTGAAGGTATGGTGTGTGGTCATTGTGAGAAGGCCGTAAAGAATGCACTAGAAAAGATTGATGGTGTATCATCTGCTGAAGTATCACATGTTAGTAAGCAGGCTATCGTAACATTAAATAAAGAAGTATCTAATGAAGAGTTACGTAAAGCTGTTGAAGCAGAAGATTATACAGTTACAGGAATTGAGTAACAACTAGATATCGATGATAGTCATCGATATCTTTTTTGGTTAGTTTTATCAAACCATGCATACAAGAAAAGAATGTCAATAAATGGCATTCTTTTTTAGACTTTCATGGGATTTTGTAGTGTTTTGTTATATTGTGAAAAAACTAATTAAATATTAAAATAAATGAAACAAACAACAAGGAGTAAACATGTACGAGATTTTTGAGACAAAAGAACGATTGAGTGCAGATAATACCATGGAAGCCCAAAAAGTACGTAATACATTGAAAGAACATCGTGTATATCTAATCAATTTGATGGCTTCGCCAGGTGCAGGTAAGACAACAACACTTGTCAGAATGATAGAGGAGTTGAAGAAAGATTACCGCGTAGGTGTGATGGAAGCGGATGTCGATTCTGACGTAGACGCGAAGACAATTTCTAATCTAGGAGTAAAAGTAATTCAGCTCCATACAGGTGGTAGCTGTCATATGACAGCGGACATGACTGCCCGTGGAATGGAAAGGCTGAACATTGAAGATTTAGACGTTGTGATTTTAGAGAATATTGGTAACTTGGTATGTCCGGCTGAGTTTGATACTGGTGCGAATCTAAAGCTAGTTATTCTAAGTATTCCTGAGGGCGATGATAAGCCACTGAAATATCCACTGATGTTCCAAGTGGGTGATATCTTACTTTTTAATAAGATTGATACAAAAGCCATCTTTGATTTTGATGAAGAACGCTGTAAGGAACATGTTCGTAAACTGAATCCAGATATGGAATTCTATCCGATCAGTGCGAAGACTGGGGAAGGATTTTCTGACATGATGAATGCGATACGCAAGCGTATCGAAGCGTGGAGGAATGCAGAATGAAAGTCATAGAACTCCATAAGAGTATTACTGCATCAAATGAAAAGGATGCGGATGCACTACGCTGGGAAATGAAATTTCAAGGAACGTTACTCATCAACCTAATGAGTTCTCCTGGCTCTGGTAAGACAACACTTTTAAGTTCAACGATACAAATGTTGGAGAAAATTAAGATAGCGGTTCTTGAAGCAGATATTGAATCTGCGGTTGATGCAGAAAGAATTGAACAGTTAGGCGCTGTTGCAGTACAGGTACATACAGATGGTATGTGTCATATGGATGCAGGCATGACAAAGACGGGTATTGATGCGATGAAGGAACACGACATTGACCTAGCATTCTTAGAGAATGTTGGAAATCTAATTTGTCCTGCGGAATATGATACTGGCGCTATGTATAATGTCATGATTCTAAGCGTGACAGAAGGTGATGATAAACCTCTCAAATATCCATTGATGTTTGAAAAGAGTGATGTCCTAATCATCAGTAAGATCGATGCATTACCATATTTTGATTTTGATTTAGAAACATGTATCAAACGTGTAAAGCGTTTGAACCCAAAAATTAAGATTTTCCCTCTAAGTGCTAAAACCAAAGAGGGTATGAAAGAGTGGCTCAACTGGTTACGAGAAGAAACAGGTGAGTGGAAAGTGAGAAGATAATTATGACAACTGCCCCAAAGAAGAG
>CALEMV010000210.1 GCA_937910655.1 uncultured Solobacterium sp. | reverse complement strand
AGATATCTTGCTTGTAGAGGATATCGTTGATACAGGAAGAACAATTCAGACTGTACGTGAAACACTATTACATAAGGGTGCTAATAGCGTTAAAATCATTACACTATTAGATAAGCCTAGTCGTCGTGTCGTAGATATTAAAGCGGATTATGTTGGTTTTGAAATCGAAAATGAATTCGTAATTGGATTTGGAATGGATTTCGACCAGAGATATCGTTGTCTTCCATACATTGGTGTATTGAAGGACGAATGTTATCAATGCAATGAGGAGTAAATAAATGCAGAGAAATAAATTAGCAAACTTTCTCCCTTATCTTGTGGTCATTCTTGCGGTTATCAGCTTATTAGGGTTAAACATGGGCGCTTCATCAGAGCGTATCAGTTACTATGAACTACAGAATGTCATTGAAAAAGAAAAGGTAGATGAAGTATCTGTCTCAATCGGGACGAATGTGACAGTCGTAAAGGGTGTTTACGAAAAGGATAAACAAAAAGTAACATTTACTGCGACAATTCCATCAACTTCTGATCAAATTGGACAGGTGATTAAAAATCTTGGAAATGAGTCCACTAAGTTGACAATTGTGGATGCGGACGCATCCAATATCTTCTTGGAAACAGTGGTATCCATTATTCCATTTATCTTATTTGCGGTATTTGCGGTTTGGATGTTAAATCGCATGAATGGCGCAAATGGTGCCAATGCGAAGGCATTTGAATTCTCAAAATCTAGAGCGAAATTAGAAGGTAAGATTCGTGTACGCTTTAGTGATGTGGCAGGATGCGATGAAGAAAAGCAAGAAATGGCAGAAATCATCGACTACCTCAAATATCCTAAGAAGTTTGAGAAGATGGGTGCTCGTATTCCAAAGGGTATCTTATTAAGTGGTCATCCAGGTACTGGTAAGACATTGCTCGCTAAGGCAGTTGCCGGTGAAGCAAATGTACCATTCTATAGTATTTCTGGTTCAGACTTCGTAGAGATGTTTGTCGGTGTAGGTGCAAGCCGTGTTCGTGACATGTTCAAGAAGGCACAACAGACTGCGCCATGCATTATCTTCATCGATGAAATCGATGCGGTAGGTCGTCAACGCGGTGCTGGCTTTGGTGGTGGACACGATGAACGTGAACAGACATTGAACCAATTGCTCGTTGAAATGGATGGTATGGAAGAAAACACAGGTGTTGTTGTCATTGCGGCAACAAATAGACCTGACGTATTAGACCCTGCATTATTACGTGCAGGACGTTTCGACCGTCAAATTACAGTAGCTCTTCCAGACCGTAAGGGTAGAGAAGCAATTCTACATGTACATGCTCGCAATAAGAAGTTTGTAAAGGACTTAGATTTAGGTGCTTTAGCAAAGCGTACTCCAGGATTCTCTGGTGCTGATCTTGAAAACGTATTGAATGAATCTGCGATTTTAGCAGTACGTGAAAATAAAGATGAAATCGGCATGAAGCAGATTGATGAAGCGATCGACCGTGTCATGATGGGACCTGCAAAGGTTAGCCGTACATATGATGATAAGACAAAGAAGTTAGTTGCTTACCATGAAAGTGGACACGCAATTATCGGTTTATTCTTAGAGAATGCACAGGTTGTACAGAAAGTTACAATTATTCCTCGTGGTCAAGCAGGTGGATATAACCTAATGACACCGAAGGAAGAAAAGATGATGCACACAAAGAATGACTTACTCGATACAATCACTTCCTACATGGGTGGTCGTACAGCAGAAGAATTATTCTTTGATGACATTACAACTGGAGCAAGTAACGATATTCAAAATGCGACAAATATCGCTAAGGATATGGTTACACTCTACGGTATGAGTGATCTTGGACCTATTAAGTACAATGCAGGAAATGAGAATGTATTCTTAGGTAGAGACTATAATCAACCAAACAATGTTTCTGGTGAAGTTGCGTATGAAATTGATCAGGAAGTACGTAAGATTATTAATACATGCCATACAAAGGCAAGACAGATTATCGAAGCACATAAGACAGAACTTGAAGTAATCGCACATGCATTAATGGAATATGAAACATTAACTGCTGAGCAGATTCAAAGAGTTGTAAAGGGTGAAGATATTTCTGCAGACTTCAAGTATGAAGAAAAAGAATCATCAGAACCTGTTACAGAAGAAACAGTCAGTGAATAAAGAAAAGGGTCACATAGATATCTATGTGGCCTTTCAATATTTTAGAAACTCGTACGACAAGATAATACTTGTCCGATTATTTTTACTGGTAATTCTTTTATCTCTTGTGGGGTGAAGTAACGGTTTGCAACATCTGGGTTTGCAGATTCAAGAATTATCATCTCCTTTTTATAGATAACACGCTTGACGGTAACTTCTTGATCAATCATGACAACCGCAATTTTACCACTGGGAATAGAATCACATTGGCGAACTAATACAAGTGAGCCATCCATGATGCCGATACCAGACATAGAGTTACCGGTAATACGTAGGTAGTAATCACCATTTTCTCTTTCTTTTAGTGTCGTTTCTTCTTCGCCAAGATAATTCTCTTCCGCAAATAAGTCATATCCAGCTTTTGCATAACCAAGGATTGGTAAGCGGATAGTTGTGTCCATTCCCATTAGGATAGGAGTTATGTTATAGCCTAGCAAGTTGGAAAGGATTTCAGCAGTATCATCATTTACTTTTTTAATTTCACCACTAGACCAACGTGCAACGGTAGAACGAGAAACGTTACATCTACGCGCAAGTTCAGAATCACTACATCCTGTTTTTATTTTGTATTGGTGAATCATCTCTTTTAGTGTCATCTACATTACCTCAGCATTAGTATAACAGATTTGCGACAATTAAGAGATAATTAATTAGTAATTGTTGCGTATATAATTGAAATACGCAACATAACTCGATATAATACAAATAACAGGAGAGAGGGGTATGCAGCTATATAAGAAATATGTGGATGTTGTGGTGATGCAAAGAAAAACAGGAGAACTACGCCCTCTCTATCTATGTTGGAATGATGGGCGGGAGTATAAGATTGATAAAGTGTTAAGTCATTCTAGGAAAGAGTCTTGTGTTGGTGGTTGTGGTATCCGTTATGTATGTATTATCCAAGGTAGATGTAGAAACTTATTCTTAGAGAAAGATCGATGGTTTTTGGAGAGCTATCAACCATGATTAAGTTAATTAGATTATCAGCTAGTGGGTTAAATCTACTAAAAGAAAAGGTAGATATTGACTTTTTTGCGGAACAAAGAGTTTTGTCAGATAGACTTGGAATGGTATCAAATCTTTTTGGAAGAGTATATACAAACAATGTGATATCTCTTGTGGGTATTAATGCCTCGGGGGAAACGACAATATTAAAATTGATCGTACTTTGTTTTGATTTTATTAATGGAAAGTCACTTAATAGTATTGACTATAATGATATCTTTACAAATTCCGAGAACATACAAATCAATACTACTTTCTATGTTGAAAATGAGGGGGTGTATCATCTTGCATCAGCAATAGGAAAAGTTAAAACGATTGACTTGGATGAAGAATATAT
>CALEMV010000209.1 GCA_937910655.1 uncultured Solobacterium sp. | reverse complement strand
GTATGACACTATTTTACAAACGATTCAATAGTTCAATGGAACTACTATCTTGAAGCGCAGAAATTTCATATACCATATTCATAATATCGCTACTACCATGCCATGGAACCTCTGGATCATAGTAAATATTCAAATGAACAAATGGTTCTTTTGAACTTACTTCAAATGTAACTCTCTGATTTTTCGCTCCATGAATAATATGGTTTGGACTTGCATAAAAAGTTTGATTATTAAACGAAATCTTCGCACTTCCTGAAAGAGGATAAATAAAGGCACTGTGCGTAGTATCGTAGGAAATTTGTTTTCCACTTTCTTTCTTCTGCATAGATATACCTGTAATTAATAATTTACGACTGGTATACTCCTTTTGGCAGGCAATCATAAAGTCCTTTTTCTGCATAGTTTTACCTCTTCTTTAGACAATCTTTCTTACATGGATAATATTTTATATAATTATCCATGTTTTTTTACTATTCTACATTTAAATTCATAAACTTTCCATTTATAATGATACGGTGGTTAGTTTGCCATAACTAACTTAAACGAAAGGTATGACATAAATTCAATGATAGTGAAGTCGAAACGTGATATTGCATTTCCATATCTATTACTGTTCTTATGTGTCTGTTTGGGGATATCCTTACTAGTTGCCGTATCTCTAGGTGCTGTAAAGATTCCTATCTTAGATACATATCAAATTATCATCAAGCATCTATTTCATATTGGAAATGTAGATCATATTGCGAAATCTACGATTGCGATTGTATGGAATATGCGTAGTCCTCGTGTCATTATGGGACTCATCGCTGGTGCAGGCCTTGCGCTTTGTGGCAGTACGATGCAGACAACGGTTAATAATCCCATCTGTGAACCATATATATTGGGAATCTCCGCAGGTGCAACCTTTGGCGCAACTCTCCTAATTATCCTAGGACTTAAATCATTGATTGGTTTTGGTGCCTTCCTTGGCGCAATTATCGCAACGATTATCGTATTGGTGATTGCTTCTGCAGGTAAAAAGATTACGACCACGAGCTTGGTATTATCTGGTGTTGTTGTCAATGCACTATTTAGTGCCATTTCCAACTTCATCATCTCTATCGGCGCAAACTCCGACAATATGATGACCATTAAATTCTGGACCATGGGCTCTCTTGCCAGTTCCTCTTGGGAAAGTATTCTCCTTCCATTCATCATTATCTTAGTTGCCTGCCTCTTCTTTATGACACAACACCGCATCATGAATGCGATGCTCATGGGAGATGAAGTCGCAATTACCCTGGGTATTTCCCTACAGAAATACAGAATGATTTACATGCTAGTCATATCATTTATCACAGGTATTCTCGTTTCAAGTTGTGGAATTATAGGCTTTGTAGGACTGATTACACCACATATCGCAAGAGCTCTTGTCGGTACAAGTCACCAGAAGATGATTCCTATCTCAATCGTCCTAGGAAGTCTCTTTGTGATATGGGCAGATGTGCTAGCACGTTGTCTTATACCGAATGCAGAGTTACCAATTGGTATCTTTACAGCACTTGTTGGTGCACCGTTCTTTGTCTACATTGTCATCAAGAATCAGAAAGGTGGTTAAATATGGATTTAACTTGTAAAGATGTATGTTATTCCATCAAGGATAAAAAAATATTGGACCACGTTTCCATCAATGTAGATAAACAGCATTTCGTTACGATCCTTGGCCCTAACGGTTGTGGAAAGACAACACTGCTAAAGAATATTTATCGTGTTTTGAAAAGAGATTCTGGTGAAATTTTATTCGATAATAAAAGTATCGATGATTTGCACCTAAAAGAAGCTGCAAAGAAAATTGCGGTCGTAGCACAGTTCAACGAAATCAATTTTGATTGTAGCGTCAAAGATATGGTCCTTCTTGGAAGAACACCACATATCCCGTTTATGCAATCGGAAACGCACAAAGATTATGAAATTGTTGAAGATGCGCTACAGAAAGTTGGCATGCTAGATAAAGCAGACCGCTCTTACCTCTCCTTGTCCGGAGGGGAAAAACAACGTGTTGCCTTAGCCCGTGCCATTGCACAACAACCAACTCTTCTTCTATTGGATGAGCCAACCAATCACTTAGATATTCGATATCAAATTGAAATCCTACAAATTGTAAAAGACTTAAACATCAATGTTCTTGCGGTATTACATGATATTCAACTTGCATGTCGCTATTCAGATTATATCTATCTGATGAAACAAGGTACTATCCGCTATGAAGGAAAACCACAAACAACAATCACAGAACAATCGATGCATGATGTATATGGCATCAACTGTAAACTGACATGGACCCCTGATCAACAGGCATTAATAGAGTATATATGAAAGGAAAACTCATGAAAAAATTATTAAACGCTACACTCGCTGCAGTATTATCATTCTCATTGATTGGTTGCAGCAACAAATCCGCAACTTCCCAAAAGGAAAGCACAGCATCTACAACAGAAAACACAACAGAAACAAAAGCAGAAGAAACAAAGTACCCTGTAACAATCACAACATACAACGGTGATGGTAAAGAAATTACACAGACATTTGAACAAGCTCCTGAACATGTAATTACAAACAACTTATCTGCTACTAAAATCCTAATTGATTTAGGTCTACAAGATAAGATTGTTGGTATGCTTGATCCAGATAACAAGGTTACAGATAGCTACGCTGAAGCAATCGAAAAGATTCCTCACATTGGTGATAAGAAGACAGTATCTCAAGAAGTAGCACTCTCCTACAACCCAGATGCAATTATCGGTAGAAATATGATGTTCTCAGACAAGTCACTTGGAACTGTAGATACATGGAACCAAAATGGTATCAGCATCTACTCCCAAAAGGCATCTGTTTCTAACACAGAACAAAGCTTAAACAACGTTATTGAAGACATCATCAACATCGGTATCATCTTCAACGTACAAGAAAAAGCAAACGCATACGCTAAGAAGCTACAAGAAAGAGTTGATTCTGTACTATCCGCAAATAAAAATCAACCAAAGGAACTAAAGAATGCACTCATCATGTGTGCATACAATGATGAAACATATGGCGCATACAAGTCAGCACTACAAGAAAGTGTTCTAAATGCATTTGGTTACACGAATATCGCAACAGGAACTTCTGGATTAACTCTAGAAAACTTAGTCACATCTGCACCTGAATTTATTCTCTACGTTACAAGCGACCGCAATCAGAAGCTAGATGCTAACGCTGTAGAACTGATGAAGAATAACGCAGTACTAGCTGATGTTCCTGCAATTAAGAATGGCAAGATCCTAACAATCTCATATGATGAATTAATGGATTACGGTCCATCTGTGATTGATGCACTTGAAACAATCAACTCATTCCTAAAGAAATAAAATGATGATTCAAACAAAACTATCACTACCACAACACTACGATCCAAATTATGCATATCCACTCATTCTATGCAATGATGGTAACCTACAACATCTATACACTTGCAAAGAAAAAGCAATTCTCGTAGGACTACTACCAGAAAATAGATTAAAAGATTATACGCCATGGCAAGCAGAAGCTACCAGAGTAGGCGCAGAACACTTTGGTGGACAAGCAGATGAATATCACAATGAACTATTCAATAACGTTCTACCAGAACTTCAAAGTAGATATTCTATCGATACAAACAAAATCATTTATGGTGGCTATTCCTTAGGAGGATTAGCCGCTGTATATAGTTTGTATCGAACAAACATTCCTAGTGCAGTATTCTCCATCTGTGGTTCCTTCTGGTATCCAGAGTTCGTTAACTTCTGCAAAGAGAATCCCGTTATCAACCAAAACGCTAGCGTTTACTTATATAACGGTAAAACAGAAGGTTCATACCACAACAATATTTTAGATAACGCACCAAAGTGTGCAGAGGAGATTCACTCAAGTCTACGTAAACAGTTGAATCACTTCATATCTGTATTTGATGAGTTTGGGCATCATGAAAATCTAACCAATCGTTATAAAGCTCTATCCGATTGGTTAGAGAAACAACTATAAGTACTACATAACAAAAGGCGCTAGCAATGTAGCGCCTTTTGCCTATATTGGATATACTACCCCTATAACAAGAAAAGACCTCCGCATGGTCTTTTCTTGTTTTTATTTAATAAGGGGATAGAATTTCACTGATGTTTGCTAAGGGGAGCAATCATTCAGGGCAGATATTCCTATCTGCACTTATATAGTACAAATTTATTGTCATTCAAATATGGCAAGATTTTGTAAAATTATGTGATGTACTATCCAAGAATTTTCGTAATGCTAGCTGCCTTGTTTTGACGTAGTAATGCTGTAAGTGGAGAAAGTGCACCACCTAATGCTGCTACACACTGGAAGGCAAACATTGTATAGTAGTTCATCTTATCTACAAGACCTCTCTCCATTAGCTCAGGTAATACCTGGAAAGAGTCCATCATACGAACATTAGTATAGCCTTCTTCATGGAAAGCCTGTGTAACAGTTAATGCAAAGTCAAACTTATTTGCATAATAAACACCAATAACCATTAATACGAAGCAGATTGCAATTCCAATCTTACTTAACTTACCCGCGCCCTTTTGGTATGCAGTTAATGTCATAAAGCCCATCGCTACACCCGCAAGAATTGAGATATATCCTAACTGACCAATCACGACAATCAGAATCGCACCTGCAATAACACCACCTAAGGCAAACGCTGTACCTAGTGCATAGTTTTCAACGATGACAGGAGCCTGTGTTTGTGCTTCTGTATAATCTGTTAGCATTTGCACTGCAACTTCCTCTGTATAGAAGTGAATCGCACCTTGTTTGATAAATACTCTTGTATCTGCTGGTTCTAATGTTTCTTCTGCACAGTTAGAATAGCCATTCATATGGAACCAGTTAATAATTTCTGGGATAGATGAAATAATATTCTTTGCTCTACCATTTGCAGTAAATGCTGTCTTGAATGTAATCGTTACAACATTACCATTTGCTTTTGCACTACCCACCTTCTTTACAGCATTTACAAGACCACGTAGATTTAAATCGTTTGGTTTGCGATTGTCTTGGTCAACAACGCAGAACTTAGCAATGACTGTATATACATTCTGGAATATTGTTAATGCATATGTATAACCCATCTCTGTCGCACAAGCTACACCTGCGTCCTTATCGTAGGTAATCCCTAAACCGCTAGCTACTCTACCTAAAATTGTATAATCCTTCATATTTCCTCCATAAAATAAAAAGATAGATTACTCTATCTTATTTTCACTATACTATTCTACTATTTCTAACATAGCAGATGCAACAACAGCCATATTTGTTAAGAAAGATTTCTTGTCTTCAGCGCTTAAATGGCCTAATGCTTTTGTTAGAACCTTGCTGATTCTTTCTACAATACGGTCTGTGACTTCTTTACCAGTTGTTGTTAATACAGCATGTGCACCATATCTGCTCTTACCATTACGGTACTCAAAACGGATGAATTTTCCTTTTTCTAACTCTGCAAGAGATCTAGATACTGCTGCCTTATCCATCTTGCTAGATTCAACCAATTCTGTGTTTGTTAAGCCCTGAGGGTTAAAACCTAAATATAATAGCAACATTGTCTCTGCACCCTTTAGCTTTGTTGATTTGATTTCTTC
>CALEMV010000208.1 GCA_937910655.1 uncultured Solobacterium sp. | reverse complement strand
TTGTTATGTTATTGTCAATTCTGATGTACCATGCATTTCCATCTAAGAAACAAATCCTATGTATGATTTTATGTTTAGTAGGTATTGTTCTATTAAATGCAATTCAAGGTGAAATCAAAGTGGTTGGTATTGCAGTCGCAATTCTAGCAGGCTTCATCTATAGCATTTATGTTATTGCGTGTGGACAGAAAGGAATTGAAGAAATTGACCCAACGGTATTATCTTTCTGGATTAACTTATTTGCGACAATTGCTGTAGGTATCATTGGTATTGTGACTGGTCAATTGATGATTGTAACTGAGCCAATGGGACAGATATCTATGTTTGTGCTAGCATTACTTGTATCTGTCATTGCGGTATTACTATTCCAGCATGGTGTATTAGTAACCGGTGGTCTAAAAGCTTCATTACTGAGTACCTTTGAACCACTTACAAGCTTATTCATTGGTATGATTGTATTTCATGAGTTATTAACAGTACGTCAATGGGTTGGCATTGTACTTGTATTAGTATCTGTAATTCTATTAGTGATTCCAGTAGGCGCAAAAAAAGAGAAGTAAAAGTAGGTTAGTAGGGAAATACACATCTTGTATTTCCTTTTTTAACGCGTTTGAAAGTAGATAATATCAGTTGACGTATAGAACAAAAAGTATTATATTTACGTTAGTTAGTTTAGTGTAACTAACTACTGAAAATTATGCCGGAAGAACTCATTGTAGAACATTGTGCACCGACATTAGCCGGTGTCAAGACAGGGAACCTTTTTAACTGTGGTTATTCTTGTAAAGAACAGTTAATGAAACAGATTGCGGAAATCAATCATCGCTTCAGGAATTGTGATCTTAGAATGACTGTCCTTAGTTATCCAAAGGATCGAGCACTCATTTATCTTTATCGACCATCATGGTTGAAAACGGATTTATCCAAAGAAGAAGTTGTCTCGATTCTAAAGGAAAGAGGGTATCCAATTGATGATATGTATGCATGTATTGACGTATTAAGTCAACGTATTCAATCATCACATCAACGTGCTTTCCCACATGAAATTGGATGTTTCTTGGGATATCCAGCAGAAGATGTACGAGGTTTTATTGAGGATATTAAACCTTGTAAACTTGTTGGAACTTGGAAAGTATATGGTAATGAGGAGATGGCAAAACATTTATTCCAAATATATGAGAAATGCACTTATGCATATTTGGAACATTTTGAAAAGGGAATGTCTTTAGAACAGTTAGTTAGATTTGTCTAAATTAAAGGAGGAAAAAATCATGAGTAAAGTAGCAGTTGTGTACACAAGTACAACAGGTAACACAGAAAAGATGGCAGAGGCTGTCGCTGAAGGTGCAAAGAGCAAGGGAGCAGAAGTTGTTGTTTTAACAGCAGATGCATTCAACGCTGGTGAGGTAGCTAATTATGATGCAATCGCATTTGGTAGTCCAGCAATGGGTGTTGAACAGCTTGAAGAGAGTACTTTCGAACCAATGTTCGCAGATGTTGAAGGTAGCCTAGCTGGTAAGAAGGTTGGACTATTTGGCTCCTATGGTTGGGGTGATGGCGAATGGATGCGTACATGGCAGGATCGTGTAGCAGCAGATGGAGCTGTATTAGTACAAGATGGTGTTATGGCAAACTATGAACCTGATGATGGTGCATTAGCACAGTGCAAAGCATTAGGTGAAGCATTAGCTTAAGTAAAGATATGAAATAAAAAACTGTCACTTTCTAAAGATGGAAGGTGACAGTTTTTATAATTCTCTATACAAAAGGTAATCCCTTTATTCGGATTACCTCATTAATTTGCGACACCATGATGTGCAGTATAGCTACCTGACGTTAGGGAAGAGAAATGATATCCATTCTGTAGACCCCAGACAATAATACGTTCTACCGCATCAACTGAGAAACCTTTGGAATCATGCTGTAACACAACAGAAGGGCGATTGTTTGCGGAAACATTTTGGACTTGAGTTGTTACATTCTCAAATACTTCATCTGCAGTGGAAGCTCCACCCGCATCACCACTGGATACATTCCAGTCAACGTAAGTATAGCCCTTTAAAGCAGCTTGTCTTACTAATGCCGTCATGATACCAGAAGTATAGTTACGGCTGACTGTATTAGAAGAACCACCTGGGAAACGGAATAGATTTGCGTATGTTCCTGTCTGTTGGTAGATGATGTTATTCATTGCGTTGAAGTCATTCCAGAATGCATCTGTACTAGAGTATACATTTGAATAATCATGCGTGTAGGAATGTTCTGCAACAACGTGACCTGCTTGTGCTTCCTTTTGAATCATATAGATATAATCGGGTTGTAAAGCAGTTACGAAGAAGGTTGCTGGAATATTGTACTTAGCTAGTACATCTAATAGACGTTGTGTATGTGCACTTGGTCCATCATCAAATGTTAAATAAATTGTTTTATTGTCTTCTGCTTGAATCTGATTTGGTGGAAGATTTTGCACGTGTACGACACGCTGTACAGTTGTTTCGTTGTTGTGGGAATCCTTGCATGTATATGTAAGTGTATAATCACCTGGTGTGTAAATATCGACACTACCAGTAACGACTGTATTTGCAGTGATATCTCCATCTAAATCATCAATTGCAGTATATGAATCTGTAAATTCATTTCCACGAACCCATGTCACATCATTACCACCAACGAGTGTAATTTCAGGTCCTTTACGATCGTCGTAGACAATCTTGCGTTCTTTAGTAGCTTTATTGCCATGCGAGTCAATAACTTTATACGTTACAACACCATCTTTTTCTTCACGTATAACTTTATCAGTTAAATCACCATCGTAATCATCAATTGCAGTATAACCTTCTTCTTCATATGGATGATTGAAGAGGGTATAGCTATCTGGGTTTGATGTTAGCGTAATTTTAGGAGCTGTTGTATCTTGTACAACAACTGTACGTTCTTGGGTGGCTTTTAATCCATCTTTT
>CALEMV010000207.1 GCA_937910655.1 uncultured Solobacterium sp. | reverse complement strand
ATTAGTCGATGACCATGTGATATCTGGATGGCAGAGTACAATATATCCGGGATACATTTGATAACTACGATTTTTAAGTCGAATATCAGTATCTTCATCACAATATAGTAGTGATATTGTAGCCGTCTTCCCATTTGATGATTTAAATAGCTTTATGTCTTTTTTAACCATAATGTTCATTCCTATATACCTAAGATTAAAACACTTTTTAAATAAGAAATACACATTGTGATAAAAATATCAAAATACTATTATCTATGTATAAGTCTCAGGGGGAGGAAATAATAATGAAGAAGTTTGGTAAGTTAATGTTATCTGTCATGCTCGCATGCAGCTTATTTGGATGTACGCAAAAAGCTGGTGGTGCAAAAGATGGTGAATTTTCAGCAAGTGAGAAAGGATTTGGTGGAGATATCAAGGTTACACTAAAAGTTAGTGGCGGAAAAGTAGAAGATGTTACGATTGATGCTTCTAAAGAAACACCTGATAAGGGTGGTGCAGCAGCAGAACAATTAGCAAAGGAAATCAAAGAAAAACAGAGTCCTAATGTAGATGCTGTGTCTGGTTCAACGATTTCCAGTGAGGCAATTATCAAAGCAGCAAAATCGGCATTTGAACAAGCTGGATTAAAAGTTGAAGAAACAACAGCTAAAAAAGGTGAAGATGAAACTGTAGACACAGACGTATTGGTTGTTGGTATGGGTGCTTCTGGAACGCTTGCGGCACTAACAGCTAGTGAAGCAGGTGCGAAGGTAATTGGTGTTGAAGCAACCGATGTTCTTGGTGGTTTTGGCAATGCGGCGCAAGGTATGTTTGCGATTGGTACAGACCTACAAAAAGAACGTTATGGCGATCATATGCAGACAAATGAAGAATACTGGTATGAATTTATGCAGGATCATAACAGTCAATTAGGAAATGGTAGTTTGATTCGTCGTTTTGTATCAGAAGCTAAGAATACAGTTGCATACTGTATGGATAAAGGTGTTAAGTTCTATCTATCTGAAATGCCTCAACAGATTGCACACTTTAATACAGATGTTATCTATCACCGTTGGGGTGGTGCAGAGCCATTTAAGCATTTTGCAGAACAACTTGAAAAAGATGGTGTAGAAGTAAAATACAATACAACAGCTAAAGAACTTATCACAGATAAAGATGGTAATGTTGTAGGAGCTATCTGTGAAAAGCAAGATGGTGGCAAGTTAACAGTCAATGCAAAATCTGTTATTGTCGCAACAGGCTCATTCGCAGCGAACCAAGAACTAATGAAAGAAACATTAGGTGATACTGTATATAATAACGCTATGGTTATTAAAGGAAATCAATTACCTGGCATTGAAATGATGTGGGATAAAGGTGCTGCTAAGGGTGAACTGCTTACAATGAATCATGGTGTAGTGACTAAGGGCGCAGGAGAAGAAACAGTATCTCAATTGAGCTTAAATACACCAATCCTTTGGGTAAATAGCCAAGGTCAACGTTTCATGAATGAAGATTTATTAAAAGACACAGTAGAGTTCTCATCAGCAGTGGTAGCACAAGGTGGTCTTGCATATACAATCTTTGATCAGACAACTGCAGATCGTTGGACAGATACTACACAACCTAATACAGGTTCATGGGTACATTACTGGGATCGTTTCGGTATCAAAGATGAAAATGGCAAACCAACAATTTATCACGCACCAATCGATAAAGATACATGGAATGCAGATTGGAAGGCACTTGAAGATGCGAATGCCGGAAAGATCTGTCAGACATTAGATGAAGTGGCTGAATTTATCGGCTGTGACAAAGAAACATTGGAGGCAACAATCGCTAAATATAATACTTTTGTTAAGAATGGTAGTGATACAGAGTTCTTTAAGGATCCACAAGATTTAACATATACTGTTGAAAATGGTCCATTCTATGTAACTTGTGGTCACTCTGGTGTACTTGGTGCTTTAGGTGGAGTAAATACTACAGATAAACTTGAAGTATTAACAGATGATTACAAGGTAATTAAAGGCCTATACGCAACAGGAAACAACGTTTCTGGTGTAAGTGTGGCAGCTTATCAAAACGTTGAAGGTGTAGGTCTAGGATTCTCCTTAACTTCTGGTAGATTGGCAGGTCAAGCAGCCGCTGAATACGCAAAGAAATAATAAATAAATACAAATATGATCGAGGTAATTCAGATAAGAAGAATTGCCTCTTTTATATTGTATTTATATGTGAAATATCAATACAATAAGAATAACAATAATGAACTTCGAAGCAGTTCATCAATCATGAATAGGAGGATAATAATACATGAAAAAGTTTTATTGTATTCTTTCGACAGTTTTTCTACTAATTGGTTTAACAGGATGTAAAAAAGAGGAGAATAAGCAAACCTCGCAAGTATCAACTGAGAAAATATCGAACGAAAAATATTCTGAGGAAGATGTTATATATCAATCCGGAAATGTAGATGTATATGCGACTGTGACCATGCCTTTAAACAAAGAAAAAGTGCCATATGTTGTAATTTGTCATGGACATGGTGGATCAAGAAGTGAAAATGGTGGACTTGATGCAATTGCACAAGGCTTAGCTGAAAAAGGAATTGCGAGTATCCGTATGGATTATCCAGGGTGTGGTGATTCGAAGGAACAGTTTAGAAATAATAATCTAACAAATATGATCCAATATACCGAAGATGCAATGAAATACATGAATGATCATTATACGGTAAATAAAGATTCTGTTGGTATATTCGGTTATTCAATGGGAGGTAGAATTTCCCTGGAAATGCTAGCAAGTCAGAAAGATAACTTTAAGGCAGTATGCTTATTAGCACCTGCCGCAGATACGGAAGATTTAAAGAAATTATTTGGCGGAACAGAAAACTGGGAATTATTAAAGAAAACAGCACAAGAATCAAAAGATGGTTATGCAGACTTCACGACG
>CALEMV010000206.1 GCA_937910655.1 uncultured Solobacterium sp. | reverse complement strand
GGATATATCCATAAAAATATCATCCACTGGCTATTAGACAAAGAATAAAGTATTCGTCTAAAAAACACTTCAATATCGAAGTGTTTTTTACTATCGCCAATTTTCTACATCACTGTGCGCAATGAATTGATAATTCCTTTATGCAAGAAATACGATTTTGCGCCATATAGTAAAGTATAAACATTTTCATCGCGTGTGATACTAATTGAACCAAGATTCATTAGTTCTTTTTCATGCACAATTTCTTTGTCATATACCGTAATTACAAGTGAAGTGACATCAGCCTCAACATGTTTGATGTTCTCTTGTCCGCCAATATGTTTGATGATTTGCTTTACCATCTTTTCGCCTTCATCACGAATAATTAAACCTGTAGATAGATGACGGAAGTATAGTCTTGTGGCTAAGAAGTATACGATTGCAGAAATCACACCAACAATTACAACGATAATCAAATTACGATATAAACTTGTATATTTCAAATAGCTTAATAATTCTGGTAGTGTTCCTATTGTTGCGGTTACTGCGTTGGTATCACTTGTAACATAACCTAGATTGACGTGTAGTGTTGAAAATAAGCCATATAAAAATCCGTTATATCCAAGATGGAAAAAGAACAGTAATGGACTTACCATAAATATCATAATTTGTAGTGGAATTGTTGTGCCTGAGATTAAAGAAATCAGTGTACCTACAATACAAAGTCTTTTGGCTTTTGCACGTTGTCCCTTTGACGTACCAATACTGTACATTCCCCAAATCATTGCTGGTATCGCAAAGATATTCATGACATAACATGGCGCAAATAATCTTCCTGCCCCAGATGTAAGGGTTCCTGCACTTAACTGTGCTGTCCATACATTTGCGTCACCCACTACCGTAGCACCTGCAATATTTGTCCATGACCCACCAGATGCCGTATACCATAGCGGTTGTCGAATGAGCGCATTTAAGTGAAATAGTTGTAGGAAACGATCTGTGATTCCATAAAGAATCATATTGAATGGGCTACCTAAATCAGAAGAAATGTAGTTAACTAACCGTACAATAAATAAGATACAGTATGGCCATATTACACCAAATACTGCACCCGCCAATAAACAATACACAACTGTTTTCAATAGCGCATCAGCCTGTTTGATTGGAGATGATTGTCCAATTCCATGATGATTTGTTTGGCATGCGATATACGTTATCATCGTTACGATAATCGTTCCAATCATGCCCGTTAATATTGGATAATGGGCAGAACCTGATAAGTAACTAACCGATGAGGAGGCGGTACCAATATTGAAAACCGCATTATATGCATATGATGGTAGAACCGGTGCTGGCACAAACATTGTTGCGATATGGAATGCAAAATACCCAACTACACCTGCAGCGACCGTTACAGAACTATTTTTCTTCTGTGTTAATAGTCTTAATAAAATCAATAATGGCGCATACATTAAGATCGTACGAGCGATAATTCCTAATGATTCCCCCACCAAGAAAACACCATCATTTGCGATGATAGTGACTAATCCATATGTAGGATGAAGAATCAAATTTGATACACCACACAGGAAACAAGCAAATGCAATTACAATAAGTGGAAATTTCAAGATTTGAAAATATGAATGCATGTATTGCATACTAGCCTCCTATTAAAATAGTGAATTTAATTTTTTGAAATAAGAAATCTTCTTTCCTTTGATCATGCGTACACGCTTTTGATCACAAACGCGAATCTCAAACTCTTTCATATCATCAATTGGATAAACATCAGAGTCTACACCAAGAATTGCTTTTTCAAAGCTTTCAGAACTTAACTTTACTTTCGTATCTTTACTTAATACAATCGGCGCATACAGCGAACGCGATTTACTATGATGGATGCCTGCAATCTCGGAAAGCTCAATTAAATCTAAACCCTCTTGAATTACTGCTCCACCTAGAGAGCGATTATATGCAGTAGAGCCAAGTTGTGTACATACACACATACCCGTACCACGGAATGTCTCTAAATATTCATCACTTAGATAAACATCTAAGATTTGTGTACGTGCAATATTCTCAACACGGATTTCATTTACCGCATGGTAAATATTCCCATTTACTTCTGTGACAAGTAGTGGATATTCACTAATTTCATATTTCCTAGATAAATACA
>CALEMV010000205.1 GCA_937910655.1 uncultured Solobacterium sp. | reverse complement strand
TAAACGTATCATTGGTTTTAACTATTATCGAGGATTGTTTTATTGTATTTGTAATCGTAAATATCCATACTTCATTTGTTTTATCCGGGTCAGATATAGAGGTTGTATAACTTGCGATTTCATCTATCATTTGAATGTTGTATTGATCAGAAGCTTGTAAATTTAACCAAGTATATGACCAGTTATTCAGAGAGTTGAGAATCTGTTCTCCTATATAATCATTTCCTTTACGCAAAATTACACGAATGTTCGTTGGTCGTTTTCCAAGTTGATTATTATGATCGATCCATTCTGCGTTAACGGTAATTGCCGTTGCAGTTGCGGTATAGATTTGACACTTTGGAGAAGCATCAATTTGGCGATGATTGGTAGTACTACCATCAGATTCCGTTTTTGGAATCTGAACCAGAAAGGCTGTCATACTTGCACGATAATCTTGCGAAAGATTAGGTTCTCCCGTCTTACTAACAAGATAAATCGCATCCTCTAAATTTGAAAATGTCATAATTCCATTCTGATTTGAAATCATAGTCTGAGATGGTATCTGAGTTTTCGCAACTGATTCAATTCTTTCGATATCCGCTTGTCTTAGTTCATAGACATCAATACCAAGATTTTGATATTCCGACATCAGTTGCCAACTTCCATCTGCTTTCTTCTCGGCAATCTTATATAGAGAAACTGCCATCCCTGTTAATTTTGTTCCATCACTTGTTCCGGTATATACTGTGATACTTCCATCGTTGATAGCGTGAGTCGGTAATGATGTACATACTATCAGGAAGATACTGAAAAACACATGATACAATACATGCCAAAAACATCTATGATTGTCCATTGTGCGTCTTAGCACATCATCACCACCTTCCTTACTATTTTTTCTTTTTCCGTTTCTTAAAAAACTTTATAAAAACCCCAACGAGTATTATCAAAATGACGATTGATATAACGAGTGGCCAGAATATTTCTGTTTGCCACCACAACAGTTTTACCGTTGAATCATGTTGTTGGCTAAAGTCATAATCTATACGATAACCACGAACCAACAACCGATGATCGTTAACACCAAATGGTGTACAGGTTAAAAGTGTGACAAAATCACTATCTTTTATTATTCGTAACTCTTCTACTTCATCAGGTAATACCGTTTTTATTTGATCTATTTGATATGCAAAATCCTTATTCAAAACATGTACGAAGAAAACATCGCCTTCTTTTACATCCTCTAGGTCTGTAAAGATACGTCTTGAAGCCATACCATTATGTCCAACAATAACTGCGTGTGTACCTTCTCCACCAACGGGTAACGAAGAATTTTCTAAGACACCAACACCCTTATCTAAAACAGTATTTGATGTGCCATAGTACATTGGTACATAAATTTTAGCAGAGGGCACTTCAACATATCCTAGCATCACTGCAGGTTGTAATAACTCAAAATCTTGATAATCCTGCTGCTGAACATAATTAATTCCATCACCAGAAAATGGATCGGCTGGATAGCTTAAAGGAAGCAATTTATTGTATTCCTTTGCAATTGAAATCAATCTTTCGATTGTCGATTCCTCTGTTTTTGCCATCTCCGTATTGTAGTCTGCAATATCTTTTACAGCAAATTGCTGATTAACATAGTTTGCGATACGTGGATAGGCCATCGTACATATACCAACAAGTATTATGAGAAGTCCAAGTAGACGTTGCTTATTGTTTTTCTTCATGAACTTCTCCTTTCGTTATTTTCAAACCGCTATATTATTTCTGTTCTCCCTTATTGCCTTTGCCCATAATGTATAAACCACCAACCACAAGCAATGCACCTGCAAGCATGATTAAGATTGCAGAGAAAGCACCTGCTTCAGGAATATTTAATCCCTTTGTATTTGCTATCTTTAGCACTAGTCCATATGTATTTGTTGTGGAAACTGTACTACCTTCTTCAATATCAGAACCTGTAGGTGCACTTTGCATCGCAATAGTTGCCTTACCTGTTGGTTGATTACCCGCATTTTTTTCAGCCGTAACAATTACCTTTACTACACCAATATCACTATAACTTGCACTCTTTAGTACTGTTTCCTTCATGTAATATGTGCCTTCATCTAAACCGGCTAATACATTTGACATATTACCTGTGCCGACTGTAAGTTTTGCATCAACACCATTAAGCTTAAGTACATCTGTACAGTTTTCATCTGTATAAAGTGTAAACTCAACACCAG
>CALEMV010000204.1 GCA_937910655.1 uncultured Solobacterium sp. | reverse complement strand
ACAAATATCTTTGTCCGCTTACCAAAGCGACTAGGATATTCAAAAGAAGTTGCAGGTTTGTGTCATGTAGTGATGGATACATTCCTGGAAGAGTTTCCAAATGATGAGGAAGTATTAAATAGTGCAATGAAAAAGTGAACCAATTGGTTCACTTTTTAATTTAGTCAGCGATTGCAGCGTCTAAAGCAATCTTCATCATATCTGTGAAGGCCGTTTGACGTTGTTCAGCAGTTGTAATTTCTGGTGATACAAAGCTATCAGAAATTGTTAGTAAGCAAGCTGCGTTCTTTCCTAAGACATTTGCATTTGAGAATAGTGCAAAACTTTCCATTTCAACACCTAAGCAATGTAGTTCATCTACTACCTTTGGTAGGTATGTAACGTTCTTTTCGCGATAGAATACGTCAGATGAATGAATTAAACCTTCAGTAATCTTCATTCCAAGATTTTCTGCAGCCTTTTTAATCTTTTCATTTAATTCTGCAGATGGCTTAATTGTACCGCTTGTATTTCCGCACTGTTCTCTTGCGAATGAAGATTCGGAATAAGCTGCATCTGCTAGAATTACATCAAATAATTTTAATTCTGGTTGATAAGCACCAGCAGAACCGATACGAATAATGTTTTCTACATCATATTCTGTAAATAACTCGTAAGAGTAGATGCCGATAGATGGCATTCCCATTCCTGATGCCATAACGGATACTGGTTTGCCTTTCCAAGTTCCTGTGTATCCTTGAACGCCACGTACATTATTAACTAGTACTGGATTCTCCAAGAATGTTTCAGCGATGAACTTCGCACGAAGTGGATCACCTGGCATTAAGACTGTTTTTGCAAACTGGCCTTTTTCGGCACTGTTATGTGGTGTAGACATGATTAATCCTCAACTTTCTTTTCTCTATTATACATGATTTAAAGCCAATCTGTATGCATGTATTGTTTATGGTCAAGCGTATAAACGGTGAAGCCATCTTCATTGATAATGGCATATGTTCTTGGGTGGTCTTCTTTTGGTAAAGAGATGGATCCTGGGTTTAAAAGTAAGATGCCATCTTTTTCATAAGCAGTTGGAATATGCGTGTGACCTGAAAGGAAACTATCTCCCACACTTAGGGTAGGTAGATTATTTGGACTATATACATGGCCGTGTGACATAAAGATTTGATGTGCTCCATGGAAAAGGATATTGTAGTCAGCAGTAATTGGAAAGTTCAGTACCATCTGGTCTACTTCTGCATCACAGTTACCACGTACTGCAATAATCTTATCTTTGAATGCATTCATGATTGAAATGACTTCTTTTGGGGCATAGTCGATTGGTAAGTCATTTCTCGGACCGTGATATAAAACATCCCCTAGGCAGAGAATTTTATCTACGTGATGATATGAGAAGGCCTCTTCCATTGCTTTAGCACCTGAAAGAGCACCGTGAATATCGGATACTACTAATAACGTTTGTGAATTCGCCATATTTCATTTACCTCTGCCACTAATATTAGCATATTTTGCGTGTTATAATGTTTACAAGAAGGTAGGGTATATGAAAAATAAGTGTATTGTCGTAGGAGTAACAGCAGGGATTGCTGCATATAAAATTTGTCAGTTAGTTTCCTCACTGAAAAAGCAGGGAAATGAAGTTCATGTCATTATGACAAAGGAAGCGGAGAAGTTTGTAACGCCACTAACATTCCAAACTCTCAGTAATCAAAAGGTCATTACAGACATGTTTTCAGTGGATTATACACCAGATGTTCATCATATCTCACTGGCGAAGAAGGCTGATTTATTTGTCGTTGCGCCAGCTACTGCAAATATTATTGCGAAGATTGCACATGGCTTAGCGGATGATATGTTAACGACTACATTCTTAGCTTCGACATGTCCAAAGTTAATTGTTCCTGCGATGAATACAAATATGTTAAATAATCCAATCACACAGGATAATATTGCGACATGCCAAAAATATGGTATGCATATTATGTGCAGTGGTGCTGGATATCTTGCTTGTGGTGATGTAGGTGCAGGACGTTTACCTGAACCAGAAGAAATCGAAGATGCGATTGCGTCTCTTGTAGAAACAGACCGTTATCTAAATGGAAGACATGTTGTGATAACTGCAGGTGCTACGCAAGAAGAGATTGATCCAGTACGATATATTACAAATCATTCAACTGGAAAGATGGGTTATGCATTAGCAAAGGAAGCACGTAATGCAGGTGCTAGGGTAACACTAATTTCAGGGAAGACAAACTTACCAAAACCATATGGTGTTGATGTTGTAAGTGTGACAAGTGCAGCTGATATGGCTAAGAGTGTTATTGATAATTTCGAAAAAGCTGATGTTCTAATTATGTCTGCGGCAGTTGCGGATTATACACCAATTGAAAAGGCAGAACAGAAAATCAAAAAGACAGATGGTGATTTATCCATCGCTCTTAAACGTACACAGGATATTCTTTTAAC
>CALEMV010000203.1 GCA_937910655.1 uncultured Solobacterium sp. | reverse complement strand
ATCATGCATTAGAATTGTTATCTACAAAATCAATTATTGACTACTAATGAATAATTTTTTCAAAAAAATTTATGCTAATAAATTGTAATATAATTTATCATCTATAATTTTTTCTGAATTACAAGCGTTTTTCGGGGGATATTTGATTGACTTTGAAGTGCGGTTTGTTATAATTTATAAGCGTTAACGAGCGAGGAGACTGCCGTGAAGTGGACAAAAACAGAGTTGCTGCGTGATTTGCAGAATGTAGATTTTGACGAAGATGTAGTAATTGGTAACGATGAACTGAAAAATGACACCGGAATCTTATCTGTTGAAGATGTTCATGTAGAAGGTCACGGTTATATCGACGATGAGGATGATCGCTTCTATGTAGATATGCATATTACAGGTACAATGATTTGTCCTGATGCTATCACAAATGAACCGATTGAAGTTCCTCTAGATGTCGAAAGTCAAGAAACATATGTCTTTGAAGAAACTGATGAAGATGGCGTACGCCTCGTTACCAGTGAAGTCGTTGATCTGATGCCTGCGGTGATAGATGCTATCCTGCTGGAGGTACCACTTCAAGTGACTGAAGCAGTAGAGGGTGAATATCCGCATGGCGATGGCTGGCAGATATTTACAGAAGCTGAGTATCAGGAAAGCCGGAAAGATCAATTGGATCCGCGTCTGGCAGGACTGAAGCAATTCAAAAATGAATAGTAGGAGGTGCTAGACAATGGCTGTACAACAGAGAAGAAATTCCAAGACGAGAAAGAACAAGAGAAGAACACATTACAAGTTAAATGTACCTACACTCGTAAAGAATGCTGCAGGTGAATACGTTCGCCCACACCATGAAGGTTCTTACGTTAAGGAAACAACAGAATCCAAATAAGGTTGGAAATGAAGATGCTTTATAGCATCTTTTTCTATTGCTATATCAGAAGTCGTTTGATAAAGTCTAGGTGAATTAAGGAGTTTCTATGAGTGTAAGAGCGGAAGTATTAAATATATTAGAGCGTGTATTTCGCCAACATGGTTTTGCGTCTCTACTTTTAAGAAAGGCAGATATCTCGAAAGAGGAGATGGGTCTAGCAAGTGAAATCGTGTATGGTACGATACGGAATAAAACACTATTAGAAGAACAGTGGCGTCCATTTACAAAGCACGTAAAGCCAAGAGTGTCTGCACTTCTTAATATGAGTGTGTATCAGTTACTCTTTTTGGATAGTATACCTTCCTATGCCGTTATCTTTGAGGCAGTAGAGCTTGCCGGTAAATCGGAGAAAGAGTTTGTCAATGCTGTTCTTCGTAAGGTACAAAAACAGGGTCTAAAAAAGCCTGAAGGAAATACAATTGAAGAACTTGCGGTATTAACTTCGCACCCGCTTTGGATCTTACAGTTGTGGAAAGCTCACTATGGCTTTGAAACAATGAAGGAGATTGCCTTACATAATCAAGAGCCTTCACTTGTATACGGTAGAGTGAATACCTTGAAGTGTAAGAAAACTGAGGTTGCTCAAATGCCGGATGTACGTATGCTAGAGGATGATTGTTTCTTCTATGCAGGTGTTTTACAGAGAACAGAACTATTCTCTAAAGGAATGGTATTGATACAAGATCGACATTCACAAAAAGTAGTGCGTAAGTTGGATGTTTTACCTGGTATGCAGGTGTTAGATGCCTGTGCAGCACCAGGCACAAAGACACAGCAGATTGCTTGCTTGATGAAGAATCAAGGTAAGATTATCGCTACGGATTTGTATGAAGCTCGTTGTCATTTAATTGATGAACTAATGAATCGTACAGGAGTATCTATTGTTTCCGCAAAACAGAATGATGCAACAATCACAGGGAAATTTCCTAAAGAAAGTTTTGACCGTATTTTGATTGATGCACCATGTTCGGGTCTAGGAGATTTATCACATAAGCCAGAGATTCGTTGGCATCTAGAGCCCACATCAATCGATGAACTTGTACGTACACAAGAAGCAATACTAGATGCGAATGCAGATTACTTACGCGTTGGTGGAATCCTTGTTTATAGTACATGTACGTTAAATCGTAAGGAAAATGAACAACAAATTAAAAAGTTCTTAGCAAAACATTCTAACTATGTCTTGCTAGAAGAAGAGACTTTATTTCCGATGATAAATGATGCCGATGGCTTTTATTACGCAAAATTAAAGCGTAACCAATAGCTTATTTGTGCTTGAAACATTGGATAACATATCGAGAAATTAGTGTGTTTGTGGTAATATATTAACTATGCAAAGTATATATGATTTAAATATGAAGATGGCGACAGACATGCTCGCTGAAAAGGGACAAAAATCTTATCGTGCAAAGCAGTTATTCCAATGGCTTTATCGTAAGCGTGTGGGTTCATTCCAAGAGATGACTGATATGCCTGCGAGTCTATTAGAAGATCTTGCACAGGAATATTCGATTGAACCTGTTAAGGAAATTACACGTCAAGTTGC
>CALEMV010000202.1 GCA_937910655.1 uncultured Solobacterium sp. | reverse complement strand
GGTTACAGTGTTAGATTTGACTTGACGGACTTCCTTGCCATCTACAGTCGTCACTTCCGTTAAAATAGTGCGCTCACCGGCTACGCCTGCTCGAACAACACAAGTTTGACCCTTAAGCAAGTCTGGAGCATCCTGATGAATAGTATCATAGGCAACGGATTCTGTCATCACCTCTAACTCTGGCTTGACCTCGACCAAACTTGAAGTACCTTCACTTGGAGTTGAAGTGGATTCTACCTTTTCCTCTACGATATCCATGTATTCATCCGCTTTATCCCAAGTCACTGTAAAGCCACTACCATTTGCACAGAATACAGAAGATGAAGGATTACGCATATCCATTTCAGGATCATAACCAATTTGAGTCACAATATCATCAGTATCCTGACACATATCATAACCATCCGGTTGGAAGGAAAACCTTCCTTGTCCTTTGCTATAGGCATTTACTTCATTTTGATAGTGGGCAAGTAAACGAATACAACCTCTGCCAACGATGACACTGCGACCATCTCCACTATCCTGTATTTCAAACTGTGCCTTTTTACTTTCTAAATCAAATAATGCTTTTGATAAGAATTCACTCGGTACAGTTAATTCAAACCGTACATACGGCTCTAATAGTATTGATGTTGTTTTCATCAATGCTTGTCGTACTGCACGTGAAGCAGCTTGTCTAAAGTCTCCACCTTCAGTATGTTTTAAATGACCTTTTCCAGCAATTAAAGTAATCTTTACATCCGTTAGTTCACTGCCAGTTAGTACTCCACGATGTTTCTTTGTACGTAAAGCACTTAGTATTGCATTTTGCCAGTTAAAGGATAATTGATCTGAACCAGTTTCATTGGCTATTAAAATTCCCTTACCTCTTACTAGAGGATCTAATCGAACCTGTACTTCTGCATAATGACGCAATGGTTCAAAGTGACCTGCACCCTTTACAGATTCTGCAATCGTTTCACGATAGAGTATCCTACCTGTACTAAAGCCTACGGAAATTCCACAGCAATCTAAAATCCTCTTCTGTAAAACTTCCATTTGCATTTCACCCATGATATGTACATCAATCTGCCCTGTTTCGTTTTGGATATCCATTTCAAGTGCTGGATCTTCATCACTAATTTCACGACAAGTCGTCATCAGCACAAGTAAATCTGTACCCTTTGGATAAACCAAACGATAATCCATATATGCATTTAATATTGGTTGTTTTTGTTTCTCTTCAAAGCCTAAACCATCTCCTGCTTCGAAATGTTCAAGGCCCTTTAATGCCACGACCATACCAGGATATGCTTCCTCTAACATGCTAAACTTTGAGCCATGATAAAGGCGAATCTGGTCTACCTTTTCATCATCATCAAGTTTTTGTTTCGCATGCAATATACCACCAGTAATCTTTACATGTGTTAGACGTGTATGATTTTCTGCCACGGTAATCTTATAAACTCTTGCGCCAAAATCATCAGGATAATTTCTACCAACTGAAAATCGTGCAATTCCCTCTAACAATACATCAATGCCTTGCAGCTTTAATGCAGAACCGAAGAACACCGGAAAGAAACTACGATGATAGAAACCCTCTACAATCTCTTCCGATGTCAAAGAACCCTTGCTTTCATACTGCTCTAAGAGCACATCGCTAGAAAAGCAAATTTCTTCCATCTTATCTTCGTTTAACCAATTGATACAGTTACCGGATAGTTTAGCATGAATATCCATAAGTAACTTTTCTTGAGTAAAATAACTAATATCCATCTTGTTAACAAAGACTAAAGTAGGAATATGATAATACTCTAAACACTTCCATATTGTTTCACTATGTGCCTGAACACCATCTTGTCCATTGATCAATAGAATTGCCATATCTAAAACGGACAAAGTTCTTTCCATCTCAGATGAAAAATCCGCATGTCCTGGTGTATCGATGATATATACTTCGATATCTTTATAAACAAAGTGAGCCTCTTTAGAATAGATTGTAATACCACGATTTCTTTCTTGTTCATCAAAATCAAAAAAGGAATCACGATGATCCACTCTTCCTAATGAACTAATCGCACCCGTTTGATATAAAATGCTCTCTATTAGTGTTGTCTTCCCCGCATCGACATGCGCTAAGATACCAATTACTGTTCGCTTTATTTGACTCATGTATGTATTATACCAGTTTGAAATACGCATAGAAAACCTAATCTGCAGGAATTTACTTTTTCAAGTATAATGATAAAAAAGGAGGTACCTTATGAACCACTATGATAATCTATTAAACCTCAGTTGCGATACCACAATCGCAACTGAAAAAGACGGCTATTATACATTCAAAGAAACAGTATTCTATGGCGAAAAAGGTGGTATGCCTGGTGATAAAGGAACCATCAACGGCCAAGATGTTATCGACCTAAAATGGGAAAATGACATCCTCTATCACAAAGTTGATGGTACGTTACAAAACCCTATCCACATGGAAGTCGATAAAGAAACACGTATCATCAATACAACTGTACAGAGTGCATATCATCTACTAGATGGATATTATGGAAAGATGGGTCTTTATATCGTTGCGATTGGTGTTACTTCACCAGAAAATCAATGGTATGAAGTTAACAGTAAAGATTTAGATGAAAAACACCTACAAAAGGTACAAGAGTTTATGAATGATACACTCTTACAAGATATTCCAGCAGAATTTACATACTACAAAGGAAGTGAATATCCAAACCCTAAATACGCAAATCATGATGAAGTACGCGTTGTTACATTCGGTGATATCGACTCCCAACCATGTGGTACACCCCACGTAAATAATGTAAATCAAATTGGTAGTTTTATTATCCTAGGTAGTGAAAAAACATCACGTGGTACACGCATCTATACAACCGTTAGTTGGGCCACAAACATTAAATTAAAGAAATACTATAATCTAATTCAAGAATTGCATAAAATGCTAAATGGAAAAGAAGATGACATTCTAGAAAATGTCCAGACTTTACGCAATGCAAATAAAACCTATAAAAAACAAGTTGAAGAACTTCAAAAAGAACTAACAGCCTATAAAGTAAAAGAGATTCTTCAAATGGAAGATACCGTACTAGTAGATGTTGTGGAGGCGAGTCTATTACGTACCGTATCACAAGCTCTACTAAATGAAGTATCTTCCACAAAAATCTTGATTACAACTTCTGAAGAAATAACTGATTTCTCAATCATTTCACCAGAAGGAAAAGCAAGAGATATCTACACATCTATACAAGATGTCTTAGAAGCTAGTGGTGGTGGTTCACCAAAGATAGTCACTGCACGCT
>CALEMV010000201.1 GCA_937910655.1 uncultured Solobacterium sp. | reverse complement strand
ATCTTGAAAAAAATATAAATTTAACTAATTTTATAAAAGGATTGAAATTTAAAAATCATGCAAAGTGTTATAATAAAGCCAATGAGTTGGGGGAATATATGTCTACGTATACAATTCAAAATTCATTTGTATCAGTAACGATTGATGAACATGCAGCTGAAATACATAGTTTCTTTGATAGTGAAACGAATATCGAGGCAATGTGGCAAGGTGATAAGACTTATTGGGCTGGAAGAAATCCAATCCTATTTCCAGTGGTTGGAAAAACTTGGGATGGTATCTTACATATCCAAGGGAAGGAATATCAAACTGGAAACCATGGCTTTGCTAGAAATAGTGAATTTAAATGTATCAAACATACCGATACTCAAATCGTGATGGAACTTTGTGATAGTGAAGAAACACTGGCACAATACCCATTTCACTTCCGACTTGAAGTCACGTATTCTTTGGAGGGTAAAAAGTTAGATATTGCATATCGCATTGAAAATCGAAATACCTGTGTGATGCCATTTAACTTTGGATTACATCCAGCCTTCAATTGTCCACTTGAAGAAGGGAAAGTATTTGATGCATACCACTTAGAGTTAAATCAAAAGGAAATAGTAGACGAAAAAGAAGTAGATGTAATTACTTTGGATAAAGATGTATTAAAGAAAACAATCATTATCCCAAACCCGCGTAGTACCTGTACGAAATTAACAGATGGTACACATGGTGTACAGGTAGAATATCAGGGTTATCCATGGCTAGCATATTGGTCACCATATGCACCATTTGTATGTATTGAGCCATGGTACTCTCATACAGATTTTGAAAAGAATGAAGTTCCGTTTGAAAAACGTGAAGGAACAATTTTATTGGATGTAAATGATAGCTGGCAAACAGCGTATTCAATAACACTATTCTAAAAAAAGGAGAAAGAAAAATGTTAAAAATTGTTATCGCAGATTCCTATGACCAAGTAAGTGAAGAAGCATTTAAAATCATGCGTCAGGTTGTAGAGAAGGAAAATCCAGTATTAGGATTGGCTACAGGGTCTACACCAGTTGGTCTGTACAAGAAGATGATTGCAGACCATAAGACAAATGGTACATCTTATAAGAATGCTATTACATTCAACTTAGATGAATATGTTGGATTACCACGTAATCATGAACAGAGTTACTATACATTCATGCATGATAATCTCTTTAACGAGATTGATGTGCCTGAAGAGAATATTCACATTCCTAATGGTGAAGCAGCAGATCCTGAAGCTGAATGCGTACGTTATGAAAGTGAAATGGCTAAGTATGTTGTAGACATACAAATTCTTGGCATTGGTTCTGATGGACATATCGCTTTCAATGAACCAGGTGCTGCCTTTGATAGTTTGACACATACAATGGAACTAACAGAACAGACACGTAAGGACAATGCTCGCTTCTTTGGTGGTGATATTGACCAAGTTCCTACACTTGCAATTACCCAGGGTTTAGGCACAATCATGCGTGCGAAGAAGATTATTTTAATCGCTACAGGCGCAAATAAGGCTGATGCAGTATACGGTATGATAAAGGGTCCTAAGACAACAGAATGTCCAGCAAGTATTTTACAGGATCACCCAGATGTAACTGTTATTCTAGATGAAGCAGCTGCCGCAAAAATTAAATAGGGCATAATTCTTTTGTATCAAATATATTTATGCGATAATATGTTCACGGAGGTATTCAAAAATGGATATTATTAAGAATAAAGCAGAATATGACCAAGTATTAGCTGATAACAAATCAGTATTTGTAGACTTTTACGCTGACTGGTGTGGACCATGTAAGATGGTAGGACCAGTTCTTGAAGAAATTTCTAAGGACTATACAGACATTAAGTTTGTAAAGGTAAATGTTGATGACAATCCTGAGATTGCTCAACAGTATGGAATTATGTCTATTCCTACAATGATTGGCTTCAAGAATGGCGAAAAGGTAGCTTCTTCTTTAGGTTTCATGCCAAGAGAAGAACTCGAAGCTGTTGTTAAGCAGACTTTATAAGAATGTCTAATGAGCAGGTGAAAAACCTGCTTTTTTTATCTTAAAAAATATTTTAAAAATGCAAAATTTTAGTATGTTATTCTTAATGTATATGTGGAGGTTTCTTTCATGTTACAGCTAAAGAATATTGTTAAGAGTTATACGGTAGGGGAACTTACGCAGGTTGCTTTAAAGGGTATTTCCTTAAATTTTAGAGAGAATGAATTTGTGTCAATTCTAGGACAGTCTGGTTCTGGAAAGACAACGATGTTAAATATTATTGGTGGATTAGATCGTTATGATAGTGGTGATTTGGTCATCAATGGTGTTTCCACAAAGAAGTATAGAGATGCAGATTGGGATGCGTATCGGAATACTTCGATTGGATTTGTATTTCAAAGTTATAATTTGATTCCTCATCAGAATGTACTCTCGAATGTTGAGATGGCACTAACCCTTTCTGGCGTTTCACGTAAAGAAAGAAGAAAACGGGCAGTGGAAGTGCTAAATAAAGTTGGACTTCAAGATCATATCCATAAAAAGCCAAATCAATTATCTGGTGGACAGATGCAACGTGTGGCAATCGCACGTGCTTTAATCAACAATCCGGATATTTTACTTGCAGATGAGCCAACAGGAGCACTCGATACAGAGACAAGTATCCAAATTATGAATCTTTTAAAGCAGATTGCTGAAGAAAAGCTTGTTATCATGGTGACACACAACCCTGAACTTGCAGAAGTGTATTCAACTCGTATCGTTAACTTGAAAGATGGTCAAATCACAAGTGATACCAATCCATTTGATGCCCCTGAAGGGAGTGTTGAAGAAAAACTCACGAAGAATCAAAAGCGAGTATCTATGTCGTTTTGGACATCTTTGGGATTGTCGTTTGCCAATCTTCGTACAAAGATTGGAAGAACAATTCTGACGTCTTTTGCAGGTAGTATTGGAATTATTGGTATTGCGTTAATCTTGGCTTTATCAACAGGAATGAATCAGTATATTACACGTGTTCAAAAGGAAACGATGACATCCTATCCAATTACAATTTCTTCACAGACAATTGATGCGACTTCGATTATGCAGTTGCGTGGTCAGATGATGGGCTTATCTTCTCAAAAAGAAACAAAAGAAGAGGATGGAAAAGTTCATGCAGACTATCAATCATTAAAACAAAGTGATGCAGTTACAAACAATCTGATTCAAAATAACCTAGCTGAATTTAAAAAGTATCTCGATAATCCTGCATCTGAGATTCATCAATATGTTGGTGAAAATGGGATTATATATAGT
>CALEMV010000200.1 GCA_937910655.1 uncultured Solobacterium sp. | reverse complement strand
ATATTAGATGATGCCTTTCATGTAGTTTCTTATTATAAGTCAGAAGACTTTCAGGATATCCCTTTTGATTCAACAATCGAGAGTAAACATATTACTTATGAAGTTGTACGTAATTTAAACTGGCAGCCAAATTTAAAGAAGCCAGTATTTTTGTCAATCGAAGAAAGCCCGTGGAGACGTAGAGTCTCAACGCTAAGAGCAGAACATAAAAATATCGGTTATTTATTTTGTGTAGATGTAGAAGGACATTTAGAACAAGTCAGTGATAATGACATGTATAAAATTGAAATGATCCTGGCAAAACAATACTTAGCCCAGATTGAAAATCAATTTCTTTCGAAAAATACAGAAGAAGAGATTCTGACACACTTATTAGATGGGGATTATCAGAATCCTGCTTTATTTAAACTACAAATAACGAACACGTGGCTTGAACAGATGGATCAAGGACATCTTGTACTTATTGATGTATCAAATAGAACGAATCTACAGATGTCATATCGCTCATTAGACGCAAAGTTAGAAACTGCTTTAGCAGGAACACGTCCATTCTTATATCAGAAGAATATTCTGCTATTTATACATGAAAAAAGACAAGTTGAAATACTTGAGACCATCGCAAAGGAATTCCAAGTATGTGTTGTTGTCTCTGGTGTTATAAAAGATATCTATGAGTTGCCAAAGGTTTATAAACAAATTTTAGAGGTAACCTTATTATTACAAAATAGGACTTTCTCGACCAAAGTATTCTATACGGAAGGATATCGTCTGCGTCTGATGTTGGACCAGATGAAAAGTCGATTTGATTTAGTACCTGATGTATATAAAAGAATGTATGAGTATGATAAAGAAAATCATACGGTATATTGTGAAACACTATATTATTATGAATTAAAAAATCATTCTGTAATTGAAACTGCACAAGAGTTATTTACGCATCGGAATACAATTGTGTATCGTCTTAGAAAAATTAAAGATATGTTTCATATCGATGATGCTCACGAGAGTGAAAAATTAATTCGTTTAATTAGTTTGGGCTTATGTTTAATTCAAATGAATCAAGATGATATTGTTCTAGAACATATGCATGCCAGTGATATATTCGGAAAGTAATGAATTATGTTATTTTGGTGAATATTGAGCTTAACAAAAAGATATCAGAAAAAATTATGATAAACTTACCGCATTGAGGTGATGAAGTATGAAAAAAGGACTAGTGCTTGAAGGTGGAGCGATGCGTGGTATTTTCACGACAGGCGTTCTCGATGTATTGATGGAGAATAATATTACATTTGATGGTGCGATTGGAGTATCTGCTGGTGCGTGCTTTGGTGTAAATATCAAGAGTAAACAAATTGGTCGTGCGTTCCGTTATAACATGAAATACGCAAAAGACCCAAGATACGCAAGTGTTCAATCCTGGATTAAAACTGGAGATTTTTTCAATGCGGAATTCTGCTATCATACCTTGCCGGAAAAGTTAGACCCAATGGATTCTGTAACATACTCTCAAAATCCAATGAAGTTTTATTTGGTCGCAACTGATATTGAAAGTGGTGAGCCTTATTATTACGATGTGAAAGATATTAATGATGAATCATTAGACTTTGTACGTGCTTCTGCATCAATGCCAGTATTTGCAAGTCCAGTACATATCAATGGGCATATTTATCTTGATGGTGGTATTTCTGATTCCATTCCAATCAAGAAGTTTCAAGAGATGGGTTATGAAAAGAATGTTGTGGTGTTAACGCAACCAGAGAACTACGTAAAAAAACCGCAGAGTATGATGAAGGCTATTCGTGTAAAGTATCATAAATATCCAAACATGGTTCGTGATTTAGAGTCACGTCATGAAAAGTATAATGATACGATTGCGTATATCAAAGAAGAGGTTGCAAAAAATAACGTATTTGTCATTCAACCAGAAGCCAAGCTAGATATCGGAAGAATCGAACATGACCGTAAGCGGATTCGTGCAGTTTACGAGGAAGGTCGTAAAACAGCAATGAAGAGACTTGAAGAATTAAAGATGTTTTTAAGACAAGGAGAATGACATCATTTGAGATAGTGATTTATGATAAAATAAATACGCTATCGGGGGAGTGATGAAAATAACAACAGATATGATACATCGTGATTTACGTAAATATGAAAGCACGGTGTTGAATAACCAAGTATCACTCAATTCTATTACTGCAATTAGGGAACGTGATAGAAATTTAAAACGTAAGTTTTATGGGAAGTGGTTTGGTAAAAATACCCATATGAAAGAAAAAGAGATCCTAAGAAATGATGGATCTTCTTTGCGCATCTGTATTGTTTATCCAAATCAATTCAGTGGAGAAGAATGCACAGGACTTTTATGGCTTCATGGTGGTGGATATGGAACAGCATTACCAGAAGAATGTTATCCATATGCGGAGCGTTTCCTAACAAGGAGAAACGTAGTCATGGTGTTACCGGATTATCGCAAGAGTTATGAAGTACCATATCCTGCTGCTTTAGAAGATGCATACTTAACACTTAAGTGGATGAAGAAACATGCATGCAAGTTACATGTCAATCCCCACCAACTATTTGTAGGTGGTGAAAGTGCAGGTGGTGGTCTAGTGGCTGCGTTATCTGCGTATGCACGTGATATGAATGAAGTAAAGATTGCATTCCAGATGCCTCTGTATCCAATGATAGATGATCGTCCATCCAGTCAAAATAAACAAGAGACATTAGCTTGGACTACTTCACAAGAGTATTTCTATTGGCAATTATATAAGCGTAACTTACAAGATGTGCCAGTGTATTGTGCGCCAGCAAGATTAAAGGATTTTCGTAATCTACCACCAACTTTTACAGTTGTAGGAACATTAGGACCGTTCCATGAAGAAACAGTAACCTATATGAAACATCTGTATAAGGCTGGTGTTACAATCATGTTAAAAGAGTATGAAGGTTGTTTCCATATGTTTGATACAAGATGTCCAAATGCACAGATTTCCAAAGAAGTCATACGCCTTGAGCAGAAAGTATTTCAATATGCGCAACAAAACTTCTTTGCAAGACAAGATGAAATCAGCCAAGAGGATGAGTCTTTCCAGGAAGATGTATTCCGTGGTTTTCATGCATACATGGGTATGGAAAGTAAATATTAAAGGAAAGCCCAGAATCCTGGGCTTTTATAGTTGTTCTGTTTGTACTTGAATCAGATTCTGTAGTTGCATGCGATATAACAGTAAATCATCTACAAGTGGATTGAGTACAGCTGCCGCAACCTTAGTGTTTATATTTAAGAAATCTAATAAGTCTTCTTTTGTGACAACGTAGATATGCTCATCTTTCTGTAATGTTGGTTTAAACTCTTGTAGACCCTCTAATGTAGAAAATACAGGAAGGTACTTTTCGTCATCGGTTGCCTGCATCAAATCAACACGGTCAATATCAGATGCTTGGATATGATCGTTTGTAATGACGTCTTCCTTTGGATAGAATGCAATATAGAATCGACGATCGCCAGCCATGTAAAGTGTTAACTCTTCTAGTACCTTTTTCATACCCTCTTCACTAAGAGGTGCTTTACGCTGTAAGAGTAGATTTTCTAGTTTCGTATCTATCGTTGTATCTGTTAATGAATTAAATTTTTGCATGTAACCCTCACCATTTCTGCATTTATTAT
>CALEMV010000199.1 GCA_937910655.1 uncultured Solobacterium sp. | reverse complement strand
CAGTAATATCGATATATTCAAACGCGACATTATTTTTTTCTAGAAATTCTTTGCACGAAACACAATGTGGACAAAGTGGACTACCAAAAACTTTTAACATAACAAGCCTCCTGTTTTATTCATTGTAACCCATAATATCTCTACTACCAAAAATAATGATTAAAAAAGATAACCATCTCAGGGATTGCCTAAATGGACAATCAGATATGGTTATCTACTTTTTCTATGAATTCTATTTCAAATATGTACGAAGATTACTTTGTAACTAGATTACGTGTTTTTAATAAAATCACTACTGCACTTAAACTTACTAGTAACACACCAATCTGATATCCAATGTTTGTGCTATCACTTGTCTTTGGTGTTACTGATATAGCCGGTTGTGATGGTTGTGTTGGTGTAACTGTTGGTTGTGGTACTTCTTCCCACATTGCAAATACATTCATTGTTTCTAGTATATCTGTTGTATTTGCATCAAATGGAAGAACATTACCAGTTGCATCGCTATAGAACCATCCCTTGAATTGCTTACTAGCATCATTACTGATTGGAGTAGTATTAAATGTTGGTATCGCTTCATCATTTGCACGAACCGCCATACCAATCGTATGACCACGCATCGCTAATGTTTCTTTATTTGCATTTGTACCATCCGCAAATGTAGCACTAGGATTATCACCTAAGCTAAATGTAACCTTCGCACTTGGTACCCATACATATTTATTACCATCACTTGATGGATTTGCTACTCCATATGTATAACGTTGACCATATCTGTTGACTGGAGATAATACAGTCACAGAAGGATCTGCCAATTGGAAATAAGTTAGTTTTTCATTGCCATTTGCTGCACCATTTGTAGGTGTAGTACTTACTTCAGCCGTTGTATCTTTATGATACTTTACAAGGTATGAACCACCTGTCACAACATATGATGAAGATTCTGCATCAATAGCCGCAACATTATCAATCGCATAGATACTTTCTGCAATTTGGTCATTTGTTGCAAGAGTATTGACTACAGTATTTTCTCCAATTTCCAGAAGAGATGTTGTACCGTAAACAGCAACTCCACCCTGGTAAGAATTCTCTCTTGTAATGTTTAGTTCTGAATTATCAATCTTGACTTGTCCATTCTCAGAATATAATCCGAAACTACCATGATCTCGAGCAAACTCTTCGTCACTTGAAAGATTAATATTAATTTTGGAATTTCCGATATTTAAACTAGAATCAAGCACTACAATTCCAAATAATGCGTTGTGTAAAGTGAAAGTAGAATTTCTAATTTCAGAAGGTAGAACTCCTCTTCCTGCTAAATTAAAAGAAGATTGCCCCATTGCTACATCATCACGTTGATAATCAATCGAAATATCTGAATTATCCACAAACATGTTAGATATCTGAGTAGCTGCTTCTAATGCTGTTCCTACAAATGATACATTTTTAAAGTTCCAACTATATCCATTTGAAACTTCTCTGTCTGGAGGAAGCTCTCCACCCTCTCCAAGTGGACTATCCCATGTCTTAATGGTAGATGTAGT
>CALEMV010000198.1 GCA_937910655.1 uncultured Solobacterium sp. | reverse complement strand
GATGGCTCCCATCGCATCTGCAGTGGCGATTGCGGCTATAGTATCCTGAAACATGTTGTCCCTCCAGTTTTCCATTATTATTGTACTAGTTTTATCCATTCTCTGCATGACATCTCAGCAGTTTTTTCAATGTGTGATAAGATAAAATCATGAAACTATCAAATTCTATCCAAAATGCTCTAAATGAAATGGGCTATCATTCCCTATTACCAATTCAAGAAACTGTCATTCCAAAGATTCAAGAAGGGAAAAGTTTATTTGTTTTAGCCAAAACAGGTAGTGGAAAAACTGCCTCCTATTTAATCCCTGCAATTGAACAAGTAAATCCGAATGATGATTTTACTTCAGCTTTAATTGTGGCTCCTACAAGAGAACTCGCAATTCAAATCTCATTAGAAGCCAAGTTACTCGCTTCCTATACACAGGTACATATTGTTACTTTGATTGGTGGAATGGATGCAGATAAGCAACTAAATGCGTTGCGTCATCGTCCACATATCATTATTGGTACACCTGGTAGATTACTTGATTTGTATACACAAGCTGCTTTTGAACTTTCAAAGCTATCACTGTTTGTCATTGACGAGGCTGATCAAGTCTACTCCACAGGACAATCTGAAGAAGTGAATCAGCTAAGAAACGCAATTCAAGGTGTTCAAACCATTTGTCTTTCTGCCACGAAGAACGATAAAATTCACACTTACTTTGATACTCCTTTTGAAGAAATATTCCAAGGTGAAATCGCAGTAAATGAAAAAATTACACCCTACTATCTTGAAACGGAAAACAAAAAAGACACATTATTATCCCTTTTACATTCACTACCAATCACTTCTGCGATTATATTCGTCAACCACCGTAGTACTGCAATAGAACTTTCTGATTTGTTACTACGAAATAACATCCTCAGTTCTGCGTTCTCTGGCTATTTTGATGAGTGGAAACGTATCGCCATCATGAGTGACTTCCGCAAAGGTGATATACGCGTATTAGTTGCGACAGATGCGGCTGCTAGAGGTATTGATATCCATGAACTATCTCATGTGATTCATTATGATATTCCTATTGATACCGAAACATTTATCCACCGCTCTGGTCGTACTGCCCACCAAGGGGATGAAGGTATTTCTATTTCACTTCTTACATCAGAAGAAATAAAATCTGAAGTTGGTATATATATTCGCATGCATAGTCAAGCATATACAGCACAAGATACACAGCCTGCTGATTTATCGATTCCATATCAAAAGAAAGCGACACCTTCCACACAAGTAACGCACATCCTCATTCGTGCTGGAAGAAATGATAAGATACGTCCAAAGGATATCATCGGTGCACTTTGTACTATATTCTCTTTTGATAAAATTGGTACACTTGAAATTCAAGACCGCTTCTCAACTGTCACAATTCTTTCCAAAGAGGATGATATTTTATCTCGTTTCGAAGATTTTACTGTCAAAGGAAAGCGCAGAAAAGTCGAATTATTGAATCAGTAATTTTGAAGTATGCTTCAAATTTTATGTATTTTTGAAAATATTTGAAGTTTGCTTCAAATATTCACTTCGTTTTATGAAAGCGATATACTAAAGATACCAATACATCTACTATTTATCATTATTTCTTAAAATTGTGAGGTGAAAGCATGCATAAAACTAGCACAAAGGTTTTAATCTCAGGTTTTTTACTCATCTTATTTGCATCTATCTGTTTTAGTATTTATCTTTATATGCAGTTTAACGCAACAATTTCTATAGGAAAAGGGCACTATCTTGCGATGGATTCAAATACAAACGGTGCTTACAACATGGAAATCTATGAAGATCATTCTGTGAAGATTTTCCTTGATAAAGTTTATGTAGAAGGTACTCTAGAACACGAACAGACACAATACACAGACTCCTACTATATTCAAACAAAGGATAAGAAGTATTTTATGAGTATCCATCACGATACTGTTTCTGTTCCAATAGAGATGAATGGAAATCTAGTTTCTTTAGTATTTAAGTTTGTTAGTAATGTTCCATTTACACAAATTGATTTACCACAAAAATAATTATGCAATTATAAAGTGAACCTCCTAAGTTTTCTATAATAACTTAGGAGGTTCATATTTAAGTTACATTATTTTTTATTTATAGGAAACCATCCCATATTAAGACGAACTTCCTTTCGCTCTAAATCAGTGTTTGTATAACAACAACTGTCAAAACCGATTAAGGTAAAACCTGCATGCAGGTAGAAGTCAACTGCATTTATATTTGATGATTGTGTCTCTAAAATCAATGTACGATAGTTTTTTTCTACTGTAATCTTTTTAGCAATGTCTAGCAACTTCTTACCATACCCTTGCCTTCTCAACTTCTCATCAACAAATAGTTCTGTAATAATCAAGCGATTTGTCCAACTCTCTGGGCAGATTTCAATTGCCGCAAGTAATTTGTTATCTTCTGTAATACCATAGGCTTCCGCATCTTCCCACCAGTCTTCGTAAAGCTTATCCTGATATTCGCAGTCCTCTAAACTATGTATAAATGGTTTCGTAAATTTTTTCTTTTGAATTGAAATCTGAAAACCATCATCTGTTCTTTGCATATTCACATCGTAGTATTCTTTCGATGTGTACTCAATAGGTAACAGTGTTCCTTTCCATATATCTTTTCTTAATTTATGAATAATATGGTTTTTCATCATTTTTCGCTCTTTCCAACAAATATAAACTGTATGCATCAGAGTTTTCTATAATGCACCTAAATCTTGTAATGTACCATTACCTTCTGGTTGAATATTTTCTAGTTTGATATTTGGATTTCTCTTTTGTAAGTATCCTGCAAATCTTCTTGCTTCGCCTTTATCTCGGCAGCTAAGTAAGAAGGTTTTTTCTTTATTTGTAAGGTAGATGGTCAACTTACCATGTGCACCTTCTTCTACCTTCATGACTTGGATATCCATTGTGGATTCTTCATGCATGTCTAATCCTATACATGCGATCATACGATCGTTTAGAATCCAACTGCGGTCAATCACACCACCTTTTTCGTATTCTTCGATATTACGAATTGATTTTAGTGCCCGTGATATTTTAAATTTCTTTGTATAGTACATAACTAGGATGACACCCAAGATAGCTGTACCTACTATCATGGCATAACGTAATTCTTGAATCCCCTTCTTTTGATAAAAAAACGCTAATGCGAACACTAGGAATACAAGTGGTGTCATGAATGGTCCATACAATAAACTATTTAGTGACTGATAGTATTTTTTAATCATATTGTTACCTCGATGGTCTTATCATACCATATCTAAAAAACAGATAATGAAGAATATCCTCATTATCTGTTCTCTTTATCCTTTGACGTTTAATCTGTTCAGCGCTTTCTTTAATGCGATTTCTGCACGAACTTGATCGATGTTCTTATCATTTGACTGTAGACGTTGTTCTGCACGGATTTTAGCAGCGATTGCACGTTCGACATCAATCTCATCTTTATTTTCGATTGCATCGACCATGATTTCTGCGTTGTTATCTCTAAAGTAGAATAGTCCTCCAGTCACCGCATATTCCATTCGTTTTCCGGATTCGACTGTTGTCATCTTACCTATTCGCAACATTGTCACAATTGGCATATGTTCAGGTAAGATACCTCTTTGACCATCCTGTGTTTCTATGTTTAGGATAGATGTATCTAACTCTTTATATACACCATGTGGTGTTACGATGCGGCAATGAATCATACTCATTTCAGTGACTCTGCCTTCTTAACAACATCTTCAATTGTTCCAACGCTTAGGAATGCGGCTTCCGGTAAATCATCGTATTTTCCTTCAAGAATTTCTTTGAAGCTTCTAACTGTATCTGCGACTGGCACATAAATACCTGGAATTCCTGAGAATTGTTCCGCAACGGAGAATGGTTGTGATAGGAAGTTACGAACACGACGTGCTCTTGCGACAATCTTCTTGTCTTCTTCACCTAACTCTTCCATACCCAAGATTGCGATAATATCTTGAAGTTCACGATATCTTTGTAGGATCTGCTGTACTTGACGAGCTACCTCATAATGTTCATCACCAATTACCAGTGGATCCAACATACGGGAAGAAGATCCTAATGGGTCAACCGCTGGATAGATACCTAGCGCAGCGATGGAACGGTCTAATACAAGACGTGCATCCAAGTGTGAGAATGTTGTTGCTGGAGCTGGGTCTGTTAAGTCATCGGCAGGCACATAAATTGCCTGTACGGATGTAATAGAACCCTGATCGGTTGATGTGATTCTCTCTTGTAATCTACCCATTTCTGTTGCAAGTGTTGGCTGGTATCCTACTGCGGATGGCATACGACCAAGTAGTGCGGATACTTCAGAACCTGCCTGGGTGAAACGGAAGATGTTATCGATAAATAATAATACGTCTTGATGTTCTTCATCACGGAAGTATTCAGCCATTGTTAGGGCGGATAGTGCTACGCGCATTCTCGCACCTGGTGATTCATTCATCTGTCCGTATGTAAGAACTGTATTCTTCAATACACCCGATTCTTCCATTTCATGATACATGTCATTACCTTCACGAGTACGTTCACCGACACCCGCAACGACAGAACGTCCACCGTGTTCGATTGCGATATTGTGGATTAATTCCTGCATTAAGACTGTCTTACCTACACCTGCACCACCGAATAAACCAATCTTACCACCCTTAGAATATGGGCAGAGTAAGTCGATAACCTTGATACCTGTTTCTAGGATTTCACTGGTTGTCTGTTGTTGTGCAAATGTTGGAGCGTCTCTATGAATTGGTAATTTATGTTTTGCGTGTACCTCACCTAATCCATCAATTGGCTCACCAAGTACATTAAACATACGTCCTAATACTTCATCACCAACTGGTACTTCGATTGGTGCCCCTGTATCTGTACATTCCATGCCACGAACAAGTCCATCTGTGGATGACATCGCAATGCAGCGAACCACATCGTCTCCGATGTGCTGTGCTACTTCTGCGGTCATTGATGTCTGATCGTCAATCTTTACTTTAATTGCGTTATTGATGGAAGGTAAGTGTTCCGGGTCAAAGCGAATGTCAATGACCGGTCCAATGACCTGTACAATTTTTCCTGTAACACTCATTGTTTTACCTTCTTTCTATACGGCACTTGAACCACCAACAATTTCCGTTATTTCCTGGGTAATTGCGGCCTGTCTTGCCTTATTGTATTCGAGTTTCAGCGTCGTGCTTAACTCATCTGCATTATCTGAAGCTGCCTTCATCGCTACACGACGGCTTCCTTGTTCTGCGGTTGTGGATTCCATCCAGTCTGAGTACGTTACATCAGTAATCATCATTGGAATCAAGCTATCCAATATAGAAGATGGATCCGGTTCGAATAGTGTTTCTTGGTGTTCTCCAGTCTTTTCTTTCTTTTGATCTGGATTGATGGTACATGGTAATAACACATCTAACTCTGGTGTAAATGTCATTGTATTTACAAATCTTGTATATAAGATTTGTAGCTTACCAACTTGACCCGCTTGATAGCGTGCTACACCATCCTCAACACATTTCTTTAAATCCGCAAATGAGATTTTATCTGATGAGATTTGTTCTTCGTTAACGATATTAAATCCTGCTTCTTTTAGCTGGTGATGGATTGCAGTTCCAACTAAGAATACTGGGTCAGCAGGATCCAATGTTTCTCTTGCTAACTTGAAGACATTCTGGTTATATCCACCACATAGGCCTAAATCTGAACAGAAGATAATCGTCATTGTATGTGGGTTCTTGTTATGTACAAGATACTTGCTTTCAACATCTTGATTATTTGCGACAATATCATTGACTGTATCTTGTAAACGTTGTGCATACTCACGGTTGGCTTCCATCTTTTTTCTTTGTTTTAGAAGCTTTGCGTTGGCAATCATCTCCATCGCTTTTGTAATCTTTTTGGTGGAGTTGACAGACTTAATTCTGCTACGCAAAGCCTGTCTAGATTGTGCCATCTTAGTTTACCCCTTTAACAAGTACGTATTGTTCGATAACTTTATCCATTACTTCCGTAATCTTAGAACGTAGTTCATCATTGATGACTGCTTCTGTTTCAATTCGATCGCATACGTCTTTTGCGTTTTCTTCGAAGTATCTGTGGATACTCTTTTCAAAGCTTGCGATATCTTCGATTTCAACACGGTCCAAATAACCATTCTTCGCAGCGAACAAGGATAATACTTGTTCTGTCATAGATAATGGTTGATATTGTCCTTGCTTGAGAAGTTCTGTTAACTTCGCACCATGACTTAAAATCTTCTTTGTGACTGGATCGAGATCCGAACCAAATTGTGAGAATGACAACATTTCGTGGTATTGTGCTAAGTCTAACTTCAAGGTTGAAGATACACTCTTCATTGCCTTTGTCTGTGCATTAGAACCTACACGGGATACAGATAGACCAGAGTCTACGGCTGGTCTTATACCAGCTGCGAATAGATCTGTCTGTAAGAAAATCTGTCCATCTGTGATTGAGATAACGTTAGTTGGGATATATGCTGAGATATCGCCAGCCTGTGTTTCAATAATTGGAAGTGCTGTTAATGATCCTCCGCCTAAGGCATCAGATAACTTCGCAGCTCTTTCAAGTAATCTACTATGTAAGTAGAATACGTCACCTGGATACGCTTCACGTCCTGGTGGTCTTCTTAATAATAGGGACATTGTACGGTACGCAACTGCGTGCTTTGACAAGTCATCGTACACAATTAATACATCCTTACCTTGTTCCATCCATTCTTCACCAATTGCACAACCTGCATATGGCGCAATGTACTGTAATGGAGCACTTGCCGAAGCTCCTGCGTTAACGATTGTTGTGTATGACATCGCATCACTTTCACGTAACTTCTGTACTAAACGAGCAACTGTACTTTCCTTTTGTCCAATAGCGACATAGATACAGTTTACGTTCTTACCCTTTTGGTTGATGATTGCGTCAATTGCGATTGCAGTCTTACCCGTTTCACGGTCACCGATAATTAACTCACGCTGACCTTTACCAATTGGAATCATTGAGTCGATCACCTTTAAGCCAGTCATTAATGGCTGGTATACAGATTTTCTAGTCATGACACCTGGCGCAACTCTTTCGATTGGACGTGACTTTGTGCTAACGATAGGTTCACCACCATCAACTGCTTCACCAAGTGCGTTTACGACTCTACCAAGTAATGCATCGCCGACTGGTACTTCAACGATTCTACCAGTACGTTTTACTTCATCACCTTCACGAATCAAAGTATCGTGACCGAGTAATACGGCACCGATATGGTCTTCTTCTAAGTTTAATACCATTCCCATAACACCATGTGGGAATTCTAAAAGTTCTGAGGACATTGCTTTATCGATGCCCTGGACCATGGCAATTCCATCGCCGACGCTAATGACGTAGCCGACATCATCGGACTGAATCTTTTGTTCATAGTTTTTGATTTGATCTTTAATCAAAGAACTGATTTCTTCTGGTCTGATTTGACTCATGCCTGTCCTCCTTTCAATATCGCATTCTTCATGCGTTCAATTTTTGTCTTTGTTGTGATATCTGTAACGTTGTTGCCGACAGTAACTTTAATACCTGCAATAATTTGTGGATCGATATGGTTTTCAATTGTAACTGTCTTCTTTGTTTTTTGGATAAGTGCTTCTTGAATTCTTTTTAAGTCTTCTTGACTTAATTTACGTGAGGAGTAAACCACTGCTTTAACGATACCTAGTTCCTCATTTGCGAGTGTTTCAAACTTGCGTAGAATTTCATCAATATATGTGACTCTTCCACGATCAACTAGTAATTTCAGTAGATTTAAAATATCCTGATCAACAACTTTACCAAATACATTTGTTATAAAGTTCTTCTTTTCTTCTTTTGTTATTTTTACTGCGCGTAAGAATAGTTCAACTTCATTGTTTTCTTTTAAGATTTTTAACAATGATTCACATTGTGCTTTCTTCTCGCGTACTGTGTTATTTTCAGTTGCTAACTCGAACAGTCCTTGTCCATAGCGCTCAGCTATCTCATTCACCATCGCCAACCGCTTCCTTTACGAACGCATCAATTGCCTGACGATCAACTTTTTCACCTTCATGTTCGCCAATTAACTTACCGGCAGCACTGAATGCGACATCGACCATTTCTTTCTTCATGGATGCGTACATCTCTCTACGTTCTGCTTCGATCTGTTCTTGTGCTCGCTGTTTTACAGCTGCAGCTTCTTTATCAGCCTGTGCAAGGATTTGTTTCTTTTCTTGCTTTGCCTGCTGAATTGCAGCACTTACGATTTCTTCTGATTTTGTAGATGCAGTATTCAACTGCTCTAATGCAACCTTACGATCTGCCAAGGCTTCTTCTTTTGCCTGTTGACTTAAAGCAAGTTCTTCTTGCATCTTTTCTGCTCTAGCATTTAAGAAGCTCTTTACTGATGCCCATAGAAAATATTTTGCAATCAGAAATAATATGAGTGTACTACAAAGTTGAGTCAGCACTGTCAAACCATTTGGAAATAACTGTTCTACAATATTGACTTCCATAGTTACCCGAAAGCCTCAATTAGTATACGAAAATGAGAAGAATAGAAACTAACAAACCGTAAATAGCACATGTTTCAGACAAAGCGATACCTAAAATCATTGTGGAACGAATCTTTGATTCTGCTTCTGGATTCTTACCGATAGCGTCACATGCGTGAGCGGCTACTGTACCTTCACCTAAACCTGTTAAGAAACCTGTAAATACTGCGATACCTGCACCAATTGCGATTAAACCCTTTTCCATAATTTTTTCTCCTTTTTTAAATTTTTTCTTCTTCAGGAATATCGTTTCCTAAAAGTACGATTGTCAAAGTGACAAATACCAATGTTTGAATAAACCCTGCAAATAAATCAAAATACATGTGTAATATTGGGGTGATAATTGGAGCCATGAAATTAAATACTGTTCCTTGGATACCAACTAATCCTGCGATTGCATTTGATAGATTTGCTGTCCCCATATATACAAGAGACATCATAATAGAACCACAAGTGATATTACCGAATAAACGTAATGCCATGGATAACATCGTTGAGAACTTACCGATGATATTCATTGGCAACATCGGTGCTATCGGTTCTAAGAATGCATGCATGTAAGCCTTAAAGCCACCATATTTTAGTTCCGCAACCTGAATCATTAACCAAGTTAGAAATGATAATGTAATCGTTACACTAAAATTAGCTGTCGGTGAACTTAGTCCAAATAGCGAAATTGTATTACTGATAAAGATATATACCCATAACGTTAAGATATACGGTGTCAATTTATCCGCTACTTTCTTACCTACATTTGTTCGTACCGTTTTATATACAGTTTCCGTTACTAATAAAATCGGTACGACGATACCTTTTGGTTTTTCTAATGGATCTGCCTTATTAATTTTCTTTGACAATAATATCATCGCGATTGCTAGGACGATCGTAATCAATATGATTACATATACGTCCGATTGTATTGTCATGTCTTCACCGTCCTCTCTCTATGACTGCCACATGAAATATAATTGCTAATTTAATTGTTGAAAGACCAATCGCGCATGTTAGAACATTGAGATATTGTGGAAAGACGGCACTGATGACTAATACTGCAGCCATCAATGCATAATTGATAGCGAAGTTGAAGTAGCTTCCAGATGAGGATTGCATACTTAATACTCGCTTTGCGAAAATCTCTGTTCTTTTATAAATAATAAATGCGGCAAATGATCCTAACAACCAACCTGTCGTCCATTGCCAATGGAACGGCAAGAAAACAAAACTAATCAGAACAAATGCATAGTAAATTTTCCAAGAATGATTTGTCATTTTCTATTTCCAACTACTTGCATTATATTCCTTTTTTAAAGTATGCGTGAAATGTATTATTCACGTTATTTAGCCTTCATCTAAACAATTCAAGATTTCTAAGATACGGTTTAAATCTTCTGTATCTGTATATCGAATTGTAAGTTTCTTGTTCTGAATTGAAACCTTTGTACCAAGCTTCACAGAGATCTGATGTTCTAGATCATGAATGATTGGATCACGTTTCTTTTCTGGTTTTGTTTTGTTTGGTTTTACTTCTTCTGCATTAATATCTCTAACATAGGCTTCTACTTCACGAACTGACATCTTTTCCTTCAAGATTTTCTCAGCCGCATCAAGCATTTCCATCTCATCTTTTAAGCCTAGTAATGGACGAACATGTCCCATTGCTAGTCTTTTATCTACGACTAATTTTTGAATCTCAGAAGGAAGTTTTAAGAGTCTCATGATATTTGCACAATATTCACGGGATTTACCAACTCTTTCTGCTAGTTTTTCTTGTGTATAGCCTAGTTTTTTTACAAGTGAGTCATAGGCTGTGGCTTCTTCAATTGCGTTTAAGTCTTCACGTTGTACGTTTTCTAAGATGGCAATTTCCATCATCTGCTCTTCAGTAAAATCTACAGAAATTGCAGGTACAACCTTAAGTCCAGCAATCTTCGCTGCACGTAAACGTCTTTCACCAGTGATTAGATCATAACCACTGACACTCTTGCGTACGAGTAATGGTGTAAAGATTCCATGTGTTCGAATGGAATCTGCTAATTCATTTAACGCAGTTTGATCAAATTCTTTTCTTGGCTGATAAGGATTTGGTCTAATTTCTTCAATTGCGATTTCTACTTCTCTTCTGCCTGGCACTTCCTTTGCGCTACTTTGAATATCGTCAAGGAACTGCTCAACATTCGATCCGAAGATAGAATCTAAACCACGTCCTAAGCCTTTTTGTTTTTTCTCTGCCATTTTCTATCGTTTGATCCTTTCGTTTTGTGTAACTACTTCTTTTACAAGTTGTGCGTAAGCACGCGCACCTTCCGAACGGGTATCATACTCAAAAATTGATTGTTCACGAGATGGAGCTTCTGATAAGCGTACATTTCGTGGGATAAAACAATGGTAAACTTTTTCCTTAAAGTATTTACGTACTTCCTGTTGCACTTCTACCGATAACTTGGTACGTACGTCGAACATTGTCAGAAGTACGCCTTCGATAGATAGTCTTGGATTCCATAATTTCTGAACCAAACGAATTGTACTTAATAGCTGTGTTAATCCTTCTAGCGCAAAGTATTCACACTGTACTGGAATCATCACTGAATCTGCTGCTGTTAATGCGTTTGTATTCAATAGACCTAGTGCTGGTGGACAATCAATAATGATGTAATCATATTGGTCTCTTACCGCTTCTAGTTTTCTCTTTAATAGTTGTTCACGACCTGTTTCGTATTGAGCCATATCGACATCTGCACCAGATAAGTCGATGGTTGATGGTAGTACATCTAATGGTGGCATCTGTAGTGTAACTTTTACATCATCCACGTTTTCATCTCTCATCAAGATATCGTATACCGTCTTATCAAAACCTACTTTATGTGCTCCGATACCATGAGTCGCATTTCCCTGTGGATCGAAATCTACTAATAGGACTCTTTTGCCGATATATGATAAACCAGACGCTAAGTTCATTGATGTAGTTGTTTTTCCTACACCACCCTTTTGGTTTGCGATTGCAATGATCTTTCCCATAATACTTCTCCCTTATGAATTCTTCGGGAAACGGATGATCATGCACACTTCTTCTGGTCTGTCTTCCGTTTCTACTTTTGCTTGAATACCCATTTTGTTAATCATCTTGATACTTTGATGAATTGTATTTACCGCAATCTGAGTATTTCTTGAGAAACCTTTTGTCTTTTGACGTGTATGTTTCTTCTTAGGAATATCATCTAGACTTGCGATAAAGTCTTCAGTTTGTCTTACATTAAATTCAGCTGCGACGATATGATGGAATACTTCTTTCTGTCTATCACTAGGTACTGTTAATAATGCACGTGCGTGACGTTCTGTGATTTTTGTTTCCATGACCGCATCCTGAATCTCAATTGGTAAATTTAATAAGCGAATCTTATTGGCTACTGCAGATTGTGACTTACCCACTTTTTGTGCTACCTGTTCTTGGGTCAAGCCAGATTGACGCATAATTTGTAAGTAGCTTTTCGCCTCTTCGATTGCGGTTAGATTTTCACGTTGGATATTTTCAACCAGTGCCATCTGTGCTGCTTGGTTTTCATTTGGTGACATGATATAACATGGCACTTCTTTAAAACCAATCATCTTACATGCGCGGAATCTTCTCTCTCCCGTAATAATTTCGTATATATCATCAATCTTTCGAACAGTAATCGGTTGAATTAATCCGTTCTCTTTTATTGAGAGTGCTAATTCACGTAAAGCTTCTTCATCAAACACCAATCTTGGTTGATATCTTGATGGGACAATTTTCTCCATTGGGATATCTACGATGCGATTGGTATCTTTTCGATCGAATATACTTAAAATACTTGGCATATAACCCTCCCTTATAAAGGCTTCTTTTTTATTTGCCCGTAATTGCGTGGATATTGTTGCGGCGTGTGACTTATTTTGCGGTAATATAAGTTCACTCGCATATCTCCTGTATATAAAGATGTGTCCTGTGTTTCTTCTAGCTCTACGCCAAGCACCTTGGTCGCATGTGCTGCTTCTTTAGCTTCCTCATTACCCTGCATGCCTTTCATTGCCAGGAATAATCCATTCACTTTAACAAGTGGAATGCATAATTCAGATAAGACTCGTAAGTTTGCGACTGCTCTTGCTGTTACCACATCGTACAATTCACGGTCTGTTTTAACCTGTTCTTCTGCACGTGTGTTATAAACATGGATGTTTTCTAAATGCAGTTGATGAATTACTTCTTGTAAGAATGTGCACCGTTTCCCCGTTGGTTCAATGAGTGACACATCTAATTCTGGTTTGACGATTTTCCAAACCAGTCCTGGAAACCCCGCTCCAGTTCCAACATCTGCTACTTTTCCAAAAATCTTACCTTTCCCCAAAGGAAGAATGGAATCGTAGAAATGTTTTTCTAATACCTCACCATGTTCTGTGATGGCTGTGAGATTCATTTTCTCGTTCCACTCAACCAAAAGTTCAGCGTATCTTTCAAGTTGTTCTACTTGTTTTTTTGATAGTGAAATTTGTAGCTCTGCTGCTTTTTCTATCAGTTCTTGTATTGTCATAGTCTCTGTGTGACCTATTCTATCACCATCACGTTCCCTGTGAAAGATGAAAATATGTTGATAACTTTTTTATCCACAATTGTGGAAAGTTGATTTATCCACAATTTAGATAAATTTGTTTTAATTTGTGGATAAAATAGTTTTCCACAAATTATAAATAAGCCTTATTTTACATCGTTATTTACAATAAATGAAGCGTTAGGTAATGTCTCTACCCAGTCACAGAATGCACGCCATTCTGGTAGGCGATGTGTCTTACGCTGTGCGTAAATTGTCTTTAACTGACGGTAGTTTGTTGTCATACGTGCAGTAATTCTAAAACCGGCCGGATTAGAATAGAGGATCTCAAGATATTTCACTTTCGCTTGTTCATTTAACTCTGTAACATCTTCTCCAGCTATTTTTTTATCAGAAATCTTCTGTGTTAATTCATTGTAGGAATTTACTTTTTCTTTCATGATTTCGATAATGCGTGGATCTGTATAGGAGATATACACCTCATCCAAATTAAACTTTGTGATACGGTGCATTGTGGATTGTGAACTGATAAAGTCTAGGAAATGATAGCGTTCCGCTTCTACCCATGCCTTGTTTGTAAATGTAAGGTCGAACTGTACGATAATTCCATTTAAGAAGTTATCATGGCCACTTCCCGGCTTCGCATTCGCAAGTGCGTGTGTACGCGGAACGATTGTTCCGTCTACTTTTGTTAAATCAACAGCCATTGGATATTTTGAACCCATAACTGCAGATTCCATTCCATAGACATTTACATTTGATACTACGTCTGTGTATTTCATTTCTTATCTTCCTTTTCCTTGTTTGATTGCTATCGCAAGTACTGCAATATCAGCTGGATTTACACCTGATATTCTAGATGCTTGTCCCATCGTAGCCGGTTTATATTTTGTGAGTTTCTGTCTACCTTCAATTGATAGATTATCAACTTCATCGTAATTGAAATCGACTCCTAACTTGATACCATCCATCTCTTTTAACTTATTGGCTTCTCGTTTTGCTTTATCGATATAGCCTGCATATTTTAGTTCGATATCACAC
>CALEMV010000197.1 GCA_937910655.1 uncultured Solobacterium sp. | reverse complement strand
TGCGCATATTGAAATCCCTTCTGCTCAAGATGTATGAGTTCTTTAGATATCTTTGCATCTGGACAGCATGTATCAAACATGTGGAAACAACCCGCATACTCTTTTAACATGATAGTCACACCAGCTTTATACAAGTGTTTCATATAGGTTACCGTTTCTTCATGGAACGGTCCTAATGTTCCTACAACCGTAAAGGTCGGTGGTAGATTTCGAAAATCCTTTAATCTTGCGGGTGCACAGTACACTGGTACATCCTGTAGATTCCGTTTATATAGCTGCCAATGGAAGTACTTCTGTGAAGTCGTCCAGGCTAATGTTTCTTGTTTATTTTCGCTAGATGGGCGATCATCAATCATCGGATATAGCGGCATTTGAAATGCAATCTTCACTTCATTCATATCACGTGCATATGCAGATAACGCAGCCACCAATCCACCACCTGCGCTTTCACCACCTACAAATAGTTGGTGAAGGTTAATATGTAACTTGCATGCATGTTCCCTCATCCACTTGAGTGTTAGATAAGCATCTTCTAAGGCCGCCGGGTATGGAGCCTCATAGCTCTTGCGATAATCTGGCAATACCATAACTACATTTCCATTTGTTAGGAAACGTTCTGCATATGGATAGCACTCTTCAGGTAGTGCTGTTCCATATCCACCACCATGAAGCCATAAAAGACCTGTACATTCCTCTTTGCTAAAATGATTTGGATAAACAATACAGATACGCAAAGAAGAACCATCATTTCTTAGAATCATTTGTTCTTCCATTTGGGTTGTTTTACCAAACCATTTCCCATAAAACTTACATTTTAGATTTCTATCACGCTCTCGAATTGCAGTAATCGAATTGAGTAATGGTTGATTGTTCAATACCACATTTGCGTATTTTCGTAAATCACGATGAATCATGTTCGTTGTTATTTTCATCATTCCCCCAATAGCGTATTTATTTTATCATAAATTACTATTTCAAATGATGTCATTCACCCTGTCTTAAAAACATCTTTAATTCTGCTAGTCTTTTCATCGCTGTTTTACGACCTTCTTCATAGACTGCACGAATTCTTGTACGATTATGTTCAATTCTACCAATGTTTAATGCTCTTTCTGGTTGAATTACAAATACGTTATTCTTCGCAACCTCTTCTTTGATATATGCAATTGTTTCATTATAGGTTTCGTGACGCGATTCTAAATCTCGTACCATGTTTGGATATTTACGATACTTTGCACGAATTGCCCTCATCATTGGTTGTGGCTTTTTTACATAATTCTCTGGTTGTGTTAAGACAATTACATTCTTTTCATATCCCATCTCTTGAAACTTCTTAATAGGGATAGAATCAGAGATACCACCATCTAGATAAATATGTCCATTGATATGTACTGGATTTGCAAATACTGGCATTGACGCAGAAGCACGTACAAAATCTAATGATTCATTATTGATATCCTTAACATCGTAATAATATGGTTTACCACTTTCAATATCTGTTGCGACTAAATAAAACTTCATTGGATTTTTAGAGAATGTTGCTGCATCCATTGGGTCTAACTTTTCAGGCAATGTATGATAGCAGAACTCCGCATTGAAGAAGTCTCCTGTTTTAATCCATGATTGAACACTTGCATATCTTGGATCCTTTGCGTATTTCATGTTATAACGGAACGCACGACCAATCTGCTTACTCTTTAGATT
>CALEMV010000196.1 GCA_937910655.1 uncultured Solobacterium sp. | reverse complement strand
TTTGTACATATGACAAGTACACCAATGTTTCAACTGGTTTGTGTTTCACTTATTGGGGTAGGAATTGGAATTGTCATCATCAACATTATTCCGTGTATAACAGGAATTCAAACATTTAATATGATTAAAAATAATGGTATTCAAGAACATGAATGCATGGAGTTGAGCAGAAGAGATGGATTCTTCAAATTTATGGCATCTATTGTCCCACTCATCATGTTAGTTACAGTCTATTTGATATTCCGTATTGGGTATATTTATTTCTTCATCTCATATTGTCTATTGGTTGTGCCAATGTTAGTGTCTTTATATCAAATTTGGTTGTGTAGAGAATAAATGTTAAGTGTTACGGGTGCCTTTCTAAGTGGAAGGAGATTGTAACACTTTTTTAATCACTTAAAACTCTGTAAAATATAGATATGAAAACAATAGAGTACCAAAATCGAAAATATACGCTACTAGGAGATACACAGGCTAGTACATTTTTGATGTATTTGGTAGATGAATCTAATCCAGAGGATTATAAGCAAATATTCCAAAAAATATCTCATCAAAATCAAGTATGCATGATTGCGGTAGCTATCCATGATTGGCAAGGGGAACTGTCTCCATGGTCTGCACCTGCAATTTTTGGAAAACATGATTTTGCAGGGAATGCATCAGTATTATTATCTGAGTTAGAAAGTTTTTGGGATTGGTTTCAATGTGAACGTCAGATAGAGTCAGATCATTTGTATCTTTGTGGATATTCTTTGGCTGGACTATTTGCATTATGGGCATCATGTCAAACAAATCTTTTCGAGAAGGTTGCGGCTGTTTCTCCGTCTGTGTGGTATATGAGTTTTGTGGACTATCTTGAACAACATCCAATTTATACAAACGCTGTGTATCTGAGTCTGGGCGATAGAGAATCAAACGCAAAAAATAAAGTCATGGCTACCGTTGGAACATGTTTTGAATCTGTGATAAAAATCCTGCAGAAACAAAATATTCATTTTATGTATGAGTATAATCCTGGTAATCACTTCCAAGATGTTGAATTAAGAATGACAAAAGGAATCCATAGTTTATTACTTGCCAGCGTAAAAGAGGAGGAATCATGATAGAACTTTTATATTTAGGTGACTATAGTTGTCGCTTAACTTCAAAAAATAATACCGTTTTATATGTGAATCCTGAAAAGGGGAAAGATTATAGCAAACAAGCAGATATTATCCTTCAGACCACGGAAGCGAATAAATCATTGGTACAATTACATATCACAACAAATCAAACCAAAATCATCAATCAAGATTTACTTGAGATAGGTAAGAAGTTTATTTATCGTGATATACAGATTGAAAGAATCGCTGAGGATACATATCGCATAGAAGTGGATGATAAAAAGATTCTAATCTGTGGTAATCAAGATATTACTGTAGATGGTGAAGATGATTATGCGCTGGTACCTATTTTGCATACTGAAATATCAGATGAGAAAATAGGGACTCTAGCCAGACAGATTATTCCAATCCACACTTCGCAAGAAGCACTGTTTGATTATCGTGTAGCGATTGCACTACAGTTTGATAATAAGTTGATTCTTGAGCCTGCGATGAAGGTTGATCTACAAGAAGAAAATCATCGAAATTTAAAAGAATTAGAGACACAATTATATCCACTGCTATTAGATGCGGCAGAGAAATTCCATATGACGATGATTTGTATGAATGATGGTGTAGCGATGGCACAAATGATAGTTACCCCAAAGGATATCAATCCCCTTGGTCTAGTATATGGTGGTATTAGCTACAACTTTGCGGATATTGTGGCAGGATGTACCTTCTATTCAGCAGGTGGATATGGTCCAACTGTATCCGCAAACTATGATTATCTTCGCTCTACTGCAGATACTGAAAGTCTTGTTGCGATTGCGAAAGATATTAAACGCGGAAAACATATTCATTTTATTGAAGTAGAGATTTATAACGATGTGGCAAAACTGGTCGCAAAGGGTGGATTTACCTATTTTGTGCAAAATTAAAAAACATTGAAAATTAGGGATTGAATTTTTGTCTGCAAGCGCTTAAAATATGGTTTCAAACCTACGATGCCGGATAAAAGAAAATACGATACCGGTTCAATAAAAATAAAAATTGTCCCGGTTATAGACTGGGACTTTTTATCGCATAAAAAGAAAAATCCGAAGAATCGGATTATTCAAAATGATCAGCAAATTTTTCTTTAATCTTCTCAAATGTCTCATCACTGAGATCGTGTTCAATCTTGTGCGCATCTCTTGCGGCAGTTTCTTCGTCAACACCAATACTGATGAAGAAATGAGTTAATACACGATTTCTTTCCCAAATACGCTCAGCGATTTTCTTTCCAGGAGCGAGTAATTTGAGAGAACCGTCCTTGTCCATGGAGATATATCCATTCTCGCGCAATTTCTTCATTGCAACACTTACGCTCGCTTTGGAGAAACCAGTTTCTTCAGCAACGTCAATGGAATGTACTATTCCTTTACGCTCATGAATAACTAGTATTGCTTCTAAATAGTCTTCAGCGGATTCATAAATAGGCATAGCCATGTGCATGGTCCCCCTTTCGATAAGTATATTCTAAATGGAATTGTTATAAAATAAAAGGGCAATGCATTATTTGCACAAATAACATGGAGGTAATCAATGAAAAAAGTAATATTTTATGGAATGTCAGC
>CALEMV010000195.1 GCA_937910655.1 uncultured Solobacterium sp. | reverse complement strand
TTCTAGCATTGTATCCTTTAAATCGTTAAATTTAATAGGAGGTTGTGTTTTATTATCTAATGCATATTTTGCAGCTAATATAGGTCTTAATGCATAAAAGTATTTCTTTAACTTAACGCTTTCATCCTGCAAATAATTATCAAAAGTATTTGATGACATGTTTAAATAATGCATTACACTTTTCTTTACATCAAAATATTGTTTTGATAGTTCTCTTAATTCTCTTCCTTCGATTGTTTCCTTATAAACAATTGGAGAATTAATCCATTCAAATAGTGTTGGATTTGATTTATATAATAGTTGCAATGCTTTCTTAATATCCCAGTCACTAATATCAAATACTTCATCTAATTGCCACTCGATTACATCACTAACAGGATCGAGTCTAAGATACATTTCTGGTTCACGAACATAAATAAATCTTACATCGTAGTCGCTATCCGCCGATTCAAAACCCCAAGCTCTACTTCCAGATTCGATTGCCAAAATAATTCTTACGTTCTCTTGTTTCTCAATTTCTTCTAATTTCTTCTGAATGATTTCTTTCATATACACCCTCATTTAAAATATCAGCATAGTTAACTACTCATTCACAGACTTTTCAAATCTATCCACAAGTTCTATTAAATAATCTTTTCTTTGTAGTTTATCTAACCAATTAGATGGAATGCTATCAAATCCATAATATATTCCAGCCATAGATCCTACAATTGCGCCTATCGTATCAGTATCTCCACCAATATTTGTTGACGCAATGATAGCTTCCTTATAGTGTTCTGCATTCATAAAAATCCACATTACACATTCTAATGTATCAACGACATATCCCGTGGATTTAATCTGATCCAGTCTTTGAACCTCAATTTGTTCATCTAAAATTCTTGTGTATAACTTTAAAGAATGCATATCATAAGCGCTATAGTCTAAATATTGAATATGTTTGTATGCTTCTTCTTTCGTATATCCTTTTAATAAGCATATTATAAACTGCACATAGATATAGCAACCTAGCCTACTGACTTCATGTGCATGCGTTAATGAAGAGACTTCATTTGTTAATTTACGAATTGATATATCGTCAAGATTTTTTGAATATGCATATAAAGCAACTGGCAAGATTCTCATAAGTGAACCATTCCCATTTTCGTTCATAGATGTAGCACCACACTGTAATGGAGCTGTACCATTACAATATTTTTTTATCGCCTTTAAACATGTTCTACCAATATCAAAAGTCACACCTGTTGGTGTGTATTCTGATTTACTAATCCACTTTACCCATTTATCCATGATGTCTTTGTAATCAAAACATTTCTTTTGAATAAATGAATCGATTGTTGCGATTTCCATAGCAGTATCATCCGACCATGACCCTGCAGGTTGACCTACATCTGGACTATCTATCATTTCAATCACTGGATTATTTAATAGTTCTTCCCTCTTTGAGAATTCAGTGGGAAAACCCATCGCATCACCAACTGCATGTCCAATGATTGCTCCAAGATACTGATTATTCTGTCTATTCATATTATCCTCACTGTAACAATCAAACTGATTTGAATCAGTATAAAAGTTACTGATGAGATAATTGTACTACATTGTTATAAACCTAAACATAGAATTGGAATCGTAATCACAGATAATACTGTAGAAACTAGGATTAGCTTTGCTGCAAACTTCGCATCACATCCATACTGCTCTGCAAGAATTGCTGCTGTAGATCCCGCAGGCATGCCTGTCATGATAATTGCTATCGCCTTAATTAAAGTTGGAACATTTAAGAATGATAATGCAATAAATACAATCAAAGGATACGCTATTAGACGTATAGAACAGAAGAATAAGACTTTCTTATCTAATAAGTTATTCCACTCAATCTCTGCTAAGATTGATCCTACTACAAACATAGAGATTGCTGTTGTACAGGCTGCAATACTACTTATAGTTTTAGTAATAAATACTGGAAACTTAATACCTGTAAGCATAATGATAAATCCAATTAACACAGCAACTACAGATGGATTTTTAAACACAGACTTCAAAGCATGTTTAGGATCAATTGGTTTAAATAAGGCTAAACCAACTGTCCACATCGTTACAATAATTGGAATTTGGAATACAGATGCAAACATGATTGCTTCACTACCATAGATACTTTGAATCACAGGAATACCAATGAATGCTGAGTTTGAAACAATCATGCCATAGGTTAATACATTAGCATCCGTTTTTTCGTATTTCTGGAAAAGAAATTTACTGCCGATAATAGATATAGTCTGAATGATTGCAGATATAATCACAGCCACTAAACAAGCCATTAATAAATCTGAATTTACATTGGAATCATTCATAAAAGAAAGAATTACAGTACTTGGCAAAACTACATTAATTAATAGTGTTGATAATCCTTTACGAATTTCTGCTGTTACAATTTCCTTTTTACGCAAGAAAAAACCGATGCCTAGCATCAATAGGATTTGCATCTGTAGTTGTATCATCTGCGTAAATAGTGACATAGTTCTACCTCATGAATAATAAAATACCCTACTATTCTAATATAAAGACTATAAAATAGTAAGGTATTTACTTTATTGTAATAAAATCTCTCAAATGAAAAGTTAAATTCCACTTCTAAGGTATGAAAGTTAAATTTAGTTATTCACTTGAGCTAAAATTGTTTTATATATGTCATTCTTCTAGTG
>CALEMV010000194.1 GCA_937910655.1 uncultured Solobacterium sp. | reverse complement strand
TAAAAGAAGAGAGCCTTACCCCAAAGGGAAGGCTTTTTGCGTGGAGGAAAGAATGATTATTACAAGTGAACAAGTATCTAACGGTCATCCAGATAAAATTTGTGACCAGATTTCAGATGCAGTTCTAACAGTATGTTTAGAACAAGATAAGAATAGCAGGGTTGCAGTAGAAACTCTTATCAAAGATAATCATATAGTGGTTGCTGGAGAAATGAAAACAACAGCCTTATTTGATTTAAAAACTGTTGTTCGAAATGTCGTTAAACCACTAGAAATGGATAACATCATTGTGACGAATCTTATCGGATTACAAAGTGATGATATTTCTCAAGGTGTTGATACAGGCGGTGCTGGAGACCAAGGGATGATGTATGGCTATGCAACTGACGAAACTGACGAATGCTTACCACTTCCATACGTTTTAGCAACTCGTGTTCTTGAGAAACTTATGGAACTTCAGCATCCGCTCTTAGGGAAAGATGCTAAGGCACAGGTTTCTTATGATTATGACAATAAAAGAATTATAACATTCTTAGTATCAATTCAGCATAGCGATGAAATGACAATTGAGAATCTAAGAGTAATTGTTAAAGAATCTATGATAAAAGTTGCAAAACAGTATAAACAAAACCTTGATTTTAATGTTTTAGTGAATCCTACTGGTCGTTTCGTTCTTGGCGGTTCTTATGCAGATACAGGAGTTACTGGAAGAAAAATTATCGCTGATACCTATGGTGGATTTGCGCATCATGGTGGTGGTGCATTTTCAGGAAAGGATCCAAGTAAAGTGGATCGCTCAGGAGCTTATATGGCACGTAAGATTGCAAAAGACATCGTTCGTGAAGGATATGCTAAACGATGCGAAGTTCAATTAGCATACGCTATAGGGGTCGCAGAACCGGTTTCTATTCATGTAGAAACATTTGGAACAAGTAACTATACGAGCAAGCAATTGGTAGGAATGATTAAAGAACGGTACGATTTAACACCGAAAGGGATTATCAAGGAGTTGGATCTTCTAAACGTAGACTACACTCAATCTACATGTTTTGGACATTTTACGAAACCAACTCTTCCTTGGGAGCAGTAAAATGCCACGTAGACCAAGAACTCCCTGCAAGCAGAATGGTTGTCCAAACCTTGTGACCTATGGAAACAAGTACTGCAATGACCACAAGACTAACCACGTACTTGACGCCAAGACAACCAAAGCTAAAGGTTACAATTCACGGTGGAATAAGGCGCGGATTCGTTACTTAAAGCTCAATCCTCTCTGTGTTTACTGTCAAAGAGAAGGTCGACTGACCAAGGCAACAGTGGTTGATCATATCACTCCCCACCGAGGTGACCAAGAACTCTTTTGGAATCAATCTAACTGGCAAGCTCTCTGTAAATCTTGTCATGATAGAAAGACCAAGACAACGGACCTATATGTGGAATATAC
>CALEMV010000193.1 GCA_937910655.1 uncultured Solobacterium sp. | reverse complement strand
AATACGTATATGTAGCGAGAAGAAACCAAAGGGCTTTATCTTCTTGGGTGGAAATCAAAAGTATTTCCGTGAATCATTTACGAGTGTTAAAGTGCCATGTGTATTATGTTCAGAAAGCGCAGCAGGGATGAAGTTTAGTAATCTCTCCAGTTTCACGACAGACGATAGAGAAGCTGCACGTGCAGCAGCGGAATACTTAATCCGATCAGGACACAGAAGGATTGGCATTGTATGCGGATCTGCTGTCTCTGAGGATGGATCAATTGGTTCCACACGTGTAGAAAGTGCAATTGCAGCGTTTAAAGAAAACAAGATACCATTTGATAAACGCAAGCAATTCGTGCCAGGCAAGTTCTCACTTGAGGATGGATATAATGGAACAATCAAGCTATTGGACCGCTATCCGGAAGTTACCGCAATCTACGCAGTTAGTGATGTTGTGGCAATTGGTGCACTACGAGCAATTAACGACCGTAGGTTAAATGTTCCAAAAGATATATCGATTATTGGTAACGATGGGATCGACTTTGCAAGGTATACAACACCACGTTTAGCTACCGTCGAACAAGATGCGGTGCAACTTGCAAAACGCAGTGTAGATGACTTGTTATTAAGATTAAATTATAATAAACCTGTAATACATGAAATTATTCCATTTCATGTATTAGCAGGAGAGAGTATTCGTATACAAAAACCAGTGGAGGAAAAGTAAGATGGCAACAGTAAGTCTAAAGCATGTCCAAAAAATTTACCCAAATAGTGTTGAGGTAAAAAAGAAAAAGAAGGGTGAAGTAAAGAAAACAAACCTAAAGATCACAGATGAAGGTGTGGTTGCGGTTGATGATTTCAATCTAGAAATTGGCGATGAAGAGTTCATCGTATTAGTAGGTCCTTCTGGTTGCGGTAAGTCCACAACATTACGTATGATTGCGGGATTGGAAGATATTACACGTGGAGAATTATTCATTGATGGTAAGTTAATGAACAACGTATCTCCTAAAGATCGTGATATTGCGATGGTTTTCCAGAACTATGCGTTATATCCACATATGAGTGTTCGTCAGAATCTTGAATTCCCACTCAAGATGCACAAAGTTCCAGCTGATGAAATCAAGGCTAAGGTTGAAGAAGCAGCTGAAATTCTAGACTTAACACCATATCTAGACCGTAAGCCAAAGGCTTTATCCGGTGGACAAAGACAGCGTGTTGCGATTGGACGTGCAATTGTGCGTAATCCAAAGCTATTATTGATGGATGAACCACTCTCTAACTTGGATGCGAAGTTAAGAAATCAGATGCGTGCTGAAATTATCAAGTTAAGACAGAAGATTAAAGCAACATTTGTCTATGTAACACATGATCAGACAGAAGCAATGACACTGGGTGACCGTATTGTTATCATGAAGGATGGCGTTATCCAGCAGGTTGGAACACCACAGCAATTATTTGATCATCCAGTTAATGAGTTCGTAGCAGGTTTTATCGGCATGCCACAGATGAACTTCTACAGCGGTGAGCTCTTAAAGAATGAAGCTGGTAAATACTGCGTGAAGTTAGATAATGCGGTGATGGAAGTTTCTGAAGAAAAACAAGCCCTCTTGGCTGAAAAGAACGTACAACCACAGCCAATTACAGTCGGTGTACGTCCTGAACACATCTCTCTTGGTGGAGAGAGCGGCAAGACAATTGAAGGCATTGTTGATGTAAGTGAAATGATGGGTTCCGCAATTCACTTACACGTAAATGCGTGTGGTAAAGACAGCATTATCATCGTTCCAACATTAGACCTCGGTGGTAAGACATTTAAGATCGGCGATAAGATTAACTTTACATTCGGTGGTAATGTAATGCACCTCTTTGGTAGAGAATCTCACCAGAACTTAGAGTATTAATTTTAAAAATTTCATAAAAAAGATATTGAAATTTGAAAGCGCTTTGCATAAAATAAAACTATAGAGTTGTAAACGTTTCCAGTAACGTTTACGAAATCATACACTTTTTCGGGAGGAAAACATGAAAAGTACAAAGTTAGTATCACTTGGTTTGGCTGCTTTAATGGGTATCTCTGCATTAGCAGGATGCGGCGGCAAGAAGGAATCAAACACAACAGTTTCAGATTCTAAGGAAGTTACACTTACAGTGTGGACACCATCTGAAGATCAATCAGAAGAACAGGGCAACTGGCTCAAGAAGCAATTAGACGCTTTCCAGGAAGCTCACCCAGAATGGAAGTTAACATTCAACACAGGCGTATGTCCTGAAGGTGATGCGAAGACATTAGTAGCAGCTGACCCATCAGCAGCAGCTGACGTTTACATGTTCGCAAACGACCAGATCCCAGATTTATTAAAGGCTAACGCTATCGCTGAATTAGGTGGATCTGCAGTTGAAGCAATCAAGAAGAACAACAGTGACATTACTGTTGATACAGTAACTTATGAAAACTCTGTATATGGTGTTCCATTTACAGCAAACACATGGTTCATGTACTATGACAAGCGCGTCTTCTCTGAAGATGATGTTAAGAACTTAGACACAATGCTTACAAAGGGTAAGGTTGGTTTCCCACTCTCTAACTCTTGGTATATTCAAGCATTCTACGCAGCTAACGGATGCACATTATTCGGTGAAAATGGAGCAGATGCTAAAGCTGGTATCGATTTCGGTGGTGAAAAGGGTACAGCAGTTACAAATTACTTAGTTGACTTAGTTCAGAATCCTAACTTCAAGGATGCGGCTGGTCTAACACCAAGCACATTAGCTGATGGTACAATCAATGCATTATTCTCAGGTACTTGGGATTACAAGGCAGTTGTTGACGCTTTAGGTAAAGAAAACGTTGGTATTGTAGCTCCTCCTAAGTACACATTAAATGGTAAGGAATTACAGTTAAAGGCATTCGCAGGTTCTAAGGCTATTGGTGTTAACCCAACAAGTAAGAATCCAGAAGTTGCAGTTGCATTAGCTTCATTCTTAGGTAGTGCAAAGGCTCAACAAGCTCACTACGACTTACGTAATATCATTCCTACAGATACATCATTGAATGTTTCTGATGCATTGGCTAAGGCACAGATGGATACAATGGACTTTGCTTCAATTGTACAGCCACTACAGTCAGGCATGGCTCAATATTGGACACCAGCAGAATCAATGGGTAAGGAAATCGTTGCCGGTACAGTAACACACGAAAATGCTGCTGAAAAGACAGAGAGCATGAACAAGGCAATGAACACTGCTTCCGTTCAATAATATTGCATTACTGATTAAAAGAATGTGGTTGAGATACTTATTTTAACCGCATTCTTCTTCGTTTATAGAATTGAGGTAATCGTATGGAAAATAAAAAGATTCAGGACAAAGTCACAGTGTTAAAAGCGATAACATCTGGTGATTTACAAACGAAGCTATCCATCCCATTCATGGGACTTGGTATATTTTTGAAAGGGCAGAAAATTAAAGGTTGCCTCATATTCCTTCTAGAAGTAGCGTTCTTCTTATATATGGCTACTTCTGGTATTCATGCTTTAACATTGCTACCGTCACTTGGTGATGAAGCACAGGGTAAAGTGTGGAATGAAGCAAAACAAATCTTTGAATATTCTGCCGGAGATAACTCACAGCTCATCCTCTTATTTGGAGTTGTAGCATTATTTGTTATTGCAGGTTTTATCCTATTATGGGTATTACAGATTAAGCATGCATACAAACTACAACTAAAGAAAGAAAATAATGAACACATCAATACCTTTAAGGAAGATCTGAAGTCTCTATTAGATGGAAACTTACATATCACATTGATGTCATTACCTTGTGTTGGTATCTTAGTATTCAATATCGTGCCATTGGTTTATATGATCAGTATGGCATTTACATCCTATTCCAAAGAAGATGAACACTTACAGTTGTTCGATTGGAATGGACTAACACAGTTTAAGCGTGTATTAAACTTCAGTGGTAATATGGGTAAACAGTTCTGGCATGTTCTTGCTTGGACAGTTGTTTGGGCTCTTGTTGCGACATTCTTAAACTACATTACAGGTATGATTCTTGCGATGATTATCAACCGCAAGGAAACAAAGGCAAAGGGATTCTGGCGTTTCTGCTTTGTATTATCTATTGCAGTACCACAGTTTATTTCCTTGATGATTATGAACATCATGTTACAACCATCAGGCGCAATCAACGTATTACTACAGAATAGTGGAGTTATTAGTGCACCTCTACCATTCTTAACAGATGCGATGTGGGCTAGAATCACAATTATTGTAATCAACTTATGGATTGGTATTCCATATACAATGTTACAGGTTACAGGTATCTTGCAGAACATTCCAGGTGAGCTCTATGAAGCAGCTCGTATGGATGGTGCAGGACCAGTGATGATCTTCTTTAAGATTACACTTCCATACATGTTATTTGTTACTACACCATATTTGATTACATCATTTGTTGGTAATATCAATAACTTTAACGTTATCTATCTCTTGTCAGGTGGTGGACCAACATACGTTGGAGATACTGCAGGTCAAACAGACTTGCTTGTAACATGGTTGTACAAGTTAACAATCGATCAACAGTACTATAACCTAGGTGCAGTTATCGGTATCTTGACATTCATCATCTTAACAACAGTCACATTGATCACATATCGTAGATCGAAGTCTTATCAGAATGAGGAGGCGTTCATGTAATGAGTACGAATACACTAAAACGTAATAAAAAGAGCGTATCTAGCCGTGTTGGTAACTTCTTCGTTCATGTTTTTCTAGCAATGCTAGCAGCGGTATGGGTATTACCAATTTTCTGGATCATCCTAACTAGCTTTAGAGCTGAGCAGGGATCCTATGTAAGTACATTCTTCCCTAAGGGATATACACTTGCAAACTACATTAAGTTATTTACAGACCGTAACGTCTTAAACTTCCCACGTATGTTTGCAAATACACTCATCATCGCAGTATTCACATGTATTATTTCAACATTCTTCGTATTATCTGTTTCATATAGCTTATCTCGTATGCGTTTCAAGCTACGTAAGCCATATATGAACTTAGCGATGATTCTTGGTTTATTCCCAGGATTCATGGCTATGATTGCGGAATACTATATCTTAAAGGCACTTGGTTTGACAGAAGGTTCTGCAGTACGTTTAGCACTTATCATCGTATATTCTGCTGGTACTGGTTTAGGCTTCCAAATTGCTAAGGGTTACTTTGATACAATTCCACGTTCTGTCGATGAAGCAGCGATTATGGATGGTGCTACACAGTGGCAAGTATTTACAAGAATTACAATGCCATTATCAAAGCCAATCATTATCTATACAGTTATGACTTCATTTATCGCTCCATGGGTAGACTTTATCTTTGCGAAAGTTATTGTTCGTGCTAACGCAGATCAATTTACAGTCGCAATCGGTTTATGGAATATGTTGCAGAAGGAATATATTAACCAATGGTACACAAGCTTCGCAGCTGGTGCGGTTATTATCTCTCTTCCAATCGCAATCTTATTCGTATACATGCAGAAATTCTACGTTGAAGGAATGTCTGGCGCAGTTAAAGGATAACAAAACAAAAATGGTAGAACCTTTTGGTCCTGCCGTTTACTTTATAAAATTGTAGTATGATAGATATGAATCAGGAGGAACCACGTGAAAACATATATCTTTGACTTGTATGGAACACTCATTGATATTCATACGGAATTACATAATCATAAGGTGTGGAAAGCACTATCAGACATGTATGCATGTTATGGTGCAATCTACACTCCAGAACAGTTTGAACAAGCATATTTAAAATTTAATGAAGAAGAGTGGAAGCGAGTAGAAGAATTACATCCTGATACATATATAGATATACAATTTAAAAATGTATTCAAACGTCTATATGATGAAGCTCCACTTCACAAAAATGTATTACCAATTCAAGACATCGAGACTTGGTTACTCTTTGTGGAAACAGAGTTTAGACGTTTGACAAGAGTACGTTGTAAACCATACCTCAATACCATCAAGACATTACAAAGATTAAAGCAAAAAGGACATCAAATTATCTTACTATCCAATGCACAGCGCTCTTTTGCGCTAGCAGAGATGGGTATCTGTAATTTAATTCCATACTTTGATTATATGTATATCTCTGCTGATTACGGTATCCGTAAGCCAGAGAAAGCATTTATGCAAAAAGTACTAGATGACCATAAACTTAATGTTTGTGATTGTGTCATGATTGGTAATGAAGTTGGTAGTGATATGCAAGTTGCGGCATCTTGTGGTGTAACTGGTATATTATTAAATACAGCACATCGCAAAGAAAAAGTAATTCAAAAAGAATTAGAAACGTTACAACAAGAATATCCAAACTTCCAGTACAAAATTGTTACTTCAGGGGATATTTTAGAAATTATAGGAGAATAAGTTATGCCAACATGGTTAAAAGATGCAGTATTTTATGAAATCTATCCACAGTCATTCTATGATACAAATGGAGATGGTATCGGTGATTTAGAAGGTATCATCCAGAAGTTAGATTATATCAAAGAACTAGGCTGTAATGCATTATGGATCAATCCAATGTATGACTCACCATTTATGGATGCAGGATATGATGTTAGAGACTATAAGAAGGTCGCAGCTCGTTATGGTACAAATGAAGATGCGTATCGTTTATTTGAGGAAGCACATAAGCGTGGTATCAAAGTATTACTAGATTTAGTACCTGGTCATACGTCTGATGAACATGCATGGTTTAACGCAAGTAAGCAACCAGAAGAAAACGAATACTCTAGTCGTTATGTATGGACAAATGGTGCCTTTGTTGGGGTTAAAGATCATCCATATATGGCAGGTATGTCTGATCGTAACGGAGCATATATGTTAAACTTCTTTGCGTCTCAACCAGCGCTTAACTATGGTTGGTTAGATCGTACAGAGAGTTGGATGTCTGCAGTGGATAGTCCAGAAGCAATCGCTACCAAAGAAGCGATGAAAGATATTATGCGCTTTTGGTTGGATCATGGTGCAGATGGCTTCCGTGTAGATATGGCAGATTCGCTTGTTAAAAATGATGATAATAAGAAATCGGCGACTGCGAAAATCTGGCGAGATGTTCGTAATATGCTCGATAAAGAGTATCCAGAGGCAGCACTTGTCAGTGAATGGTCCAATCCACAACAAGCGATCAATGGTGGTGGCTTCCACATGGATTTCTACTTAGATCATTGGCACAATGGATATAACACATTATTACGTGATTATGAAACAGGTGGGGAAGATAACAGCTTCTTCTTAAAGAGTGGTAAGGGCGATATCTGTCGTTTCTTAAATGACTACATGCCTAAATACAAGGCAACAAAGCAGAATGGTTATATCTCTATGTTTACATGCAACCATGACACACCACGTCCTGCCAATACATTAACGCCTGAAGAGTTAAAGATTGCGTATGCATTCATCTTAACCATGCCAGGAGTACCATTTATCTATTATGGTGATGAAATCGGTATGCGCTATATGAAGGATATCCGTTCGAAAGAAGGTGGCTTCCATCGTACAGGCTCACGTACTCCAATGCAGTGGGATAACAGCGCAAACAAGGGCTTTTCAACAGCCGAAGCACATCAACTCTATCTCGCAGTGGATTCATCTGAAGATGCGCCAAACGTGGCAGATCAACTTAATGATGAAAATTCTCTCTACGCTACGACAAAATCTCTTGTGGCACTACGTCACAAGTATGCAGACTTACAGGCTGATGCAGACTTTAATGTAATTTATGCAGAGAAGGAGAAGATGCCATTTGTATATAAACGTGGAAAATTGATACTGGCAATCAATCCAAGCGGATTAGAGAAGACAATTTCTCTTGATGAGCTACAAGGTTATAAGCCAATCTATACGATTGGAAAAGCATCTATTGAAGATACAACTCTTACAATCGGACCAAGTTCGTTTGTAGTACTTCAAAGAGGATAAATTTTATGAAGTATGTCAATAATGGCTTACGTGTATGTTGGATTTTTTTCAAGACTGTTTTATGCTGTCTCTTATACACATCTGACGCTGCCGACGA
>CALEMV010000192.1 GCA_937910655.1 uncultured Solobacterium sp. | reverse complement strand
CAGTTTACTCGTTCTGTAGAGTCTTCCGTTGAAATTTCTGTAATGGTTTCGTATGATGCGGAGTCTTCATCAAGTCTAAAACAGATTGAGAAGGCAATCTCTGCAATTGACGGGGTAGAAAAGGTAACATATTCGTCGAAAGATGATGAGTTAAAATATTACATCAACAGTTTTGAAGATGAGCGTACAAGAGCGGTGTTTGAACCATTTAAGGCAGATAACCCTATGCATGACGCCTACTACGTAGAAACAAAGAATGGCGCAAATCTTGAAGATATCGCTAAGAAGATTGGCCAGATTAGTGGAGTTGATAGTGTCAACTATGGTGGTCAAAGTACTTTAAACATGGTTGATGCGATGTCATCCATTCGTCGTTTTGGTGGAATCTTAGTAGCTGCCTTAACCCTACTTGCAATCTTCCTAATTCAAAATACAATCAAACTTACCATTTATGCTCGTAAGGATGAAATTACGATCATGAAACATGTAGGTGCGACAAATGGATTTATCCGTGCTCCTTTCCTTTGGGAGGGCATTATTACAGGAATTCTCGGCGCAATTATTCCAATTGGTATAACGATTTGGGGTTACATTGTGATCTTTGACAAGACTTCTGGTGTGTTGATCTCTAATATGTTCCGTTTAGAGAAGGCATTCCCATTCTTGTACTATGTTTCAGGTATCTTATTATTAGTTGGTATTCTTGTTGGTCTTTTCGGAAGTTGGCTCTCCGTTACGAAGTATTTGAGGGATAAGCGATGAAAAAATTAACGAAGATATGTTTATGCCTGTTGATGGCTGTGATTATGGTTGGAAATCAATCGAGTACTGTTATTGCGGATGAAGATTATTCCAACTCGGAATATTGGTTAAATCGTTGTACAAACTACGGCAAGGATGACGCTAGTGCATGTGAGGCATATAAGGCTTACTTAGAGTCTCAGAATGCAGAGATGAGTCAACAGATTGCGGCTTGGAAGGCTCAAAAGGCTGATATGGAAGCCAATATCTCAAAATATGCAGCGAAGATTTCGGAGTATCAGACTCAGATTGATACAAAACAAGCTGAAATTACACAGAAAGAAGCTGAAATTGACGCAAAGCAGAAGGAAATCGATTCTAAGCAGGCTGAGATTGACCAAAATCAAAAGACTGCAGATAAACTACAAGATAAAGTAAAGACACGTATGGTATTGAATCAACCTACTATGCGTACAAATCAATATATTGATATTTTGATGGGTGCAAATAACTTCACAGACTTTATTCGTATTGCGAATGGGTTAAGTACAATTTCTCAATACGATAAGAAGACTTTGAATGAACTTGTTCAGATTATCGCAACATTAAACAAACAAAAAGAAGAGCTTGTTGTTGCGAAGAATGAACTAGAGATTCAAAAGAAGGAAAAACAAGACCAACAGAAGGAACTCATTACTTTACAAACTTATGTGCAGATAGCCCAAGAGGCAGCACAGAAGACTGCAGCTGCACTTCGTGGTTCAATCGAGACAAAGAACTCTGATATTGCACAAAACAATGCGTTAATGGCGGGTATCACTGCTCAAATTGAGGCGATTCCAACAACAAATGGCTGGACTTATCCAGTTGATGGCGCTTGGCGTAGTGCTGGTACTTGGTCTTACCCAGATGGTAGTATTCACTTGGGATATGACTTTGCGGCTGGTTATGGTGCGACAATTCGTGCAGTTGCCAATGGTGTTGTACTAAGAGGTGTTAATGGATGTCCAACAGTTGGTTATCTAGGCGATAGTTGTGGATATCAGTTTGGTGGTGCTTCCTATTCTGGTAACCAGGTTATCTTGCTTGTAACGGTAAATGGTAGCTTGTATGGTGTGGATTACTTCCACATGACGTTAAATACACCAGCTGCGACTGGTACGATTGTAAATGCAGGTGATGTGATTGGACAGGTAGGCTCCTCTGGTAATACGACTGGACCACACTGTCACGTAGAAATCTTCTACTTAGGAGATGCGTCTGGATTTGCGTACTACGCTGCTAACTGGAATGGTGACGTAAGCTTTGGTGCAGGTTGGACTGGTGGAAGATACGGTTTATATGGCAGACGTTGCAGTGATGGCGTTGGTGCTCCATGTCGTATTCAACCAGAAGAAGTATTTGGTTATTAAAAATATCATCAAAGAGTCTCTTCTAAAATAGAGACTCTTTTTAGAAAGATAGAGGCAGTAAAATGGACGAAAATAAAGAAGAATTACAGAACGATGAAAAGGTATATAGTATTCCTTTCCGTCGTCATTTATGGCCAGAAGAAGTGGCTTTAAAACAAGAACAGAAGAAGGTAAAGCGTCTACGTATTCTCTTAGTAGCGTTTGTGGTGGTTGCCTTAGTTGGTGGTTGGTTACTTGGTTCCGTATTACCATTATCTTCCTTGGCTCCTACACGAAAGAATGTTATAAATAATCTTCCTTTAAATTCTGATGAGAAAATCAACGGAGTTTTACAGGTGATGGAGAATGATTGGTTTTTTGCGGATCAGGTAGAAAATATCAATACACAATTAACAGACCAGGCTCTAAAGGGTATTACAACCAATGAGATTGATAAGCATACGGAGTACATGACTGCGGATGAAATGAAGAAGTTTACAGATTCGATCAACCGTAATTATGTAGGGATTGGTGTGCAGTTCTTACAAGCCAATGGTATTAATATCATTGAACGTGTCTTCCGTAATTCACCAGCAGATAAAGCTGGTGTAAAAGCTGGAGATATTATGAATAAAGTCAATGGAGAATCACTGGCAGGTAAGACAACTGAAGAAATTAAGAATCTAGTACAGGGTGATAGCGGTACAGAAGTTACGATTGAATTTATCCGTCAGGAACAACCTATTGAGATTACAATCACACGTGCAGCTGTCAGTGCAACTGCATTTGGTGAGATTCTCAGCGATAATACTGGTTACTTACAGATTTATCAGTTCGGTGAAAATACAACCAATGAAGTTAAGGCGTATCTTGATGATTTCAAGAATGCGAATGTATCAAATATCGTGATTGACTTACGTGATAATGGCGGTGGATATCTAACCGCATTACAAGGGATTGCGTCATACTTCTTGCCTAAGGATACACTTGCGATGAAGCAGGTTTATGCGGATGGAACGGTAGAGGAAATCCGTACAACGGATGGTATGTATGACAATATCAAGAAGATAGCTATCTTAGTGAATAAGAATACAGCGAGTGCTTCTGAAGTATTAACGATGGCGCTTAAGGAACAGCACAAGGATGTAACCGTACTAGGTGTTACAACTTATGGTAAGGGTACGGTGCAGGTATCTCGTGTATTTAAGGATGGATCAGCACTAAAGTACACAACATCTAAGTGGACATCTCCAAATGATGTTTGGGTAAATGGTGTTGGTATTACACCAGATGTTGAAGTGAAGTTACATGAAGTGATGTATACTACTTTGCCAAAGATGAGCGATACGGATCGTTACGCTTTTGATAGTGTAAGTGACTCTGTAAAATTTGCTCAATTATGTTTAGATTACTTAGGCTATGATGTTGATCGTACAGATGGATATTTCTCCTCTCAAACAGAAGTCGCATTACGTCAGTTTGAAACAGATAAAGGTATTACAGTAGATGGTGTATTAGATAAAGAAACATTTGGTGTACTCTATAGTGCTGTGGTATTAGATTGGAATACAACAAAGATACATGACGTTCAACTACAGAAAGCACAGGAAGTCCTAAATGGATGAGCGTAAGTTTGAACTTGTATCACCATTTAAGCCTACGGGAGACCAGCCAAAGGCGATTGCGGAACTGGTTGCTGGCCTGCATGCAGGTAAGAAAGAGCAGGTTCTAGAAGGTGCTACTGGTACTGGTAAAACATTTACCATGGCGAATATCATCGCCCAGATGAATCGTCCGACACTTGTGTTTTCACACAATAAAACATTGGCAGGCCAGTTATATTCAGAGTTTAAAGAATTATTCCCACATAATCGTGTAGAGTTCTTCGTATCAAACTTTGACTACTATCAACCTGAGGCATACATGCCTAAGAGTGATATGTATATTGAAAAGACAGCTGCGATTAATGAAGAGTTGGATATGTTCCGTGAGTCCACTTTGAATTCTCTGCTGGAAAGAAGAGATACGATTGTAGTCGCATCTGTTGCGTGTATCTATGCGGCTAGTGATCCTGTTGAATATAAGAACATGTTCTATACGATACGTGTAGGAGAAAGCATTGACCGTAATGATTTGATGCGCCGTTTGATTGAACTACAGTACTCACGTAATGACGTTGACCAAACAAGAGGTACGATACGTGTGCGTGGAGATATTATTGATTTAACACCTTCCTATACAAATGAATTTAATATTCGTATTGAGATGTTTGGTGAAGAGATTGAACGTATTACTGAGATTGATCCTTTGACAGGAAAGACCATGAATGCATACCAGTTTTATAACATCTTCCCAGCGAGTGGATATGCTCGCTCAAAGGAGACAATGTTAAGAGCGTGTGATGCGATTGAAGCAGAGCTTGAAGATCGACTTGAGTATTTCCGTCAGAAGGGGAAACCACTTGAAGCAGAGCGTTTAGAACAGCGTACACGTTTTGATTTAGAAGCCTTAAGAGAGAATGGATACTGTTCTGGTATTGAGAACTACTCTATGCATATCGATGGAAGAAAAGTAGGTCAACGTCCATGGAATCTCTTTGATTACTTCCCTAAGGATTTCTTGTTATTTGTGGATGAATCACACGTATCCTTACCACAGGTAAGAGGTATGTATAACGGTGATCGTCAACGTAAAGAAGTATTGGTGGAATATGGTTTCCGTTTACCATCTGCACTAGAAAATCGTCCAATGAAATTTGATGAATTCCAGTCGATGATGAATCAGGTTGTATATTGTTCCGCAACACCTGGTGACTTTGAATTAGAAGCAGTTAATCACCATGTGACAGAACAGATTATTCGTCCTACAGGATTGCTCGATCCAAAGATTACTGTCAAGCCAACCAAGGGGCAGATTGATGATATCTGTGAGGCACTGGATGTTAGACTCAAACGCAATGAGCGTGTGTTAATTACAACATTAACTGTACGCATGGCTGAAGATTTAACAGCATATCTCAAAGAACGTGGTTATAAGATTGCGTATTTACATCACGAGACAAAGACGTTAGAGCGTACGGAAGTTATTCGTGATTTACGTTTAGGAAAGGTTGATGCGATTGTTGGTATTAACCTGTTGCGTGAAGGTTTGGATATTCCAGAAGTATCTCTGGTATGTATTTTAGATGCGGATAAGGAAGGTTTCTTACGTAGCCACCGTTCTTTAATACAGACGATAGGACGTGCCGCCCGTAATGCGAATGGTAAAGTATACATGTACGCAGATGTCATGACAGATTCCATGCGTTATGCAATCAATGAAACAGAACGTCGACGTAAGATTCAGGAAGCATATAATGCAGAACATGGCATAATACCTACAACGGTTAAGAAGAATGTTGAAGAAGCGATTCGTGGTAAAGAGACCAAAGAAATGGCTGCGAAATACATGCAGAAGAAAGCAAAACTCTCTCAGAAAGATAAGGCAAAACTCATCGCTGATATGGAAGTTGAAATGCGTGAGGCAGCCGCAAGTTTAAACTTTGAAAGAGCAGCTGAACTTCGTGATATTCTCTTTGAATTAAAATCAGAGTAAATTATGAAAACAAATACTGTACAAGAAGAATCGAAACTGATTTTGACATATCCACATAAGACGATACTAAATTGGATAGCCTTTGTGACGATTATATCGTTCTCTTTGATTGTGACGTGGATATTAAAAAATTTGATTCATGAAGGAACGGATGAATCAGGAAGGATGATTATTGTTATTGCGCTTGTTTGTATACCACTACTTCTTTGTTTATTAGTTTGTTATTTCTATCTGAATGCAGTGAAATTAGAAATTGATAAAAACAACTCTTTAAAATACTATACTTACGGAAGTAGAGGACATAGTGTATTGCATTTTCGATTTGCATTGGAAGATATTCAAGAAATAAAGGAAAGTAAACTTCCACTTGGTTGTTCGAAGGTAACGATGAAAATCAAAAATCCTATCTTTTGTGGATTTAATGAGAAGAAGATAGGTAAGCAAATGAATGTCAGCGTCATCGCTGAAAGAGAGAAAGTAGATTTTTTCATCCAAGAGTTTTTGAATCAACATTCAGATAAACTCTAGGTTTTAGATGTTAAGAAAATTACTGTAAAAAATGTTCCTGCATAGGGAGCATTTTTTTACAGTTCGAGTATAATAGAGGGGACGTACGAGGTACAGACTATGGATTATACAAAGTTAGTAGCACAAAGAGCAGTAAATATGAAACCATCGGGAATTCGTAAATTCTTCGATTTGGTTGCGGAAATACCGGATTGTATATCACTTAGTGTTGGTGAGCCTGATTTTAAGACACCATGGGATAT
>CALEMV010000191.1 GCA_937910655.1 uncultured Solobacterium sp. | reverse complement strand
TTTCCGTCGTTATCACAAAGTGTACCAATCGTTGCGTCAATTACATTTTCTTCACCGTTGATACGCTTATCTTCCTTTGCTTTCGCAACGACAGTAAATACTGCATCTGCGATTGGAGTTAGATTTGCGCTCTTTTTTGTAAATGTCATAATTCATTCTCCTCAAATAAATATGTTCCAATCCGTAACATGGTACTACCGTGCTCAATTGCGATTGGATAGTCATGGCTCATACCCATAGAAAGAGTATGGAAGTATTGTTTGCCAAATGTTTCTTGAAGATGCTTGAAGATATCTTGTGCTTTCGCAAAGACTTCATGGATACGCGCTTCATCATCTGTATGTGGTCCCATGGTCATCAAACCTTGAATTGATAGATGTGGACACTCCTGAAGTAGAAAGTTTGTAAATGTTTCCACATCGGTTGGGTCTAATCCACTCTTATTAGTGTCTTCATCCGCTAAATGTAATTCAATCAGTACATCCACCTTACGATTTAATTTAATTGCTTCTTTTTCGATGACTTTCGCAAGAGCGATATTATCGAGCGATTGAATGCAGGATACAATAGGTAAGATATCTTTTACTTTATTACGCTGTAAATGTCCTATGTAATGCCAGGCGATATCTTTTGGTAGGGCTGCTGCCTTTGAAACAAGTTCAGCAGTTCTATTTTCCGCAAAGATTCTTTCACCAGCGTCGTAATAGGATTGTATTTCTTCGATACTGTGATGCTTGGAAACAACACATAAATCTATATTTAAGGCTGCTTGCTTAATCTTCCAGTAATGTTTTTCTATCATATTGCAATTATACACCAATGATTTTCTGCATACAAAAAGAAAACCTGCTGATGTTACAGCAGGCTTGAATTAAAACCAAGGAATTGGGAATGTATTAGATGAATCAATGAGCTTATAGCGCTTGAGTACAGGTGCTAATGCATTGAATACAATGACTAGTAAAATGACTTCAATAGGGAACAAGAGTGAATTCTTGATGAAACTCTTTGTAAAGTAGAAAAGATACCCCTTGCCAAACAACATAGAACTCCAAAGAGATCCAACTACTACATTTACAAATAATGAGTTGATGAGTTTTGCAATAACAATCTTAACGACAGTAATCTTCTGTTTGTACAAGAAACACGACCATACTAAGCACGCAAGTACTGGCGTTAGCGTATATCCAGCAAAGTAGACACCGCCACCACCTAAGAAGAAACCTAGGTTATCAGTGATAATTGCAGATAGTGCACCAGCAATTGGACCAAGAATCGATGATTCAATTGCGAGTAGCACAAAGCCAAATCCTACTTTTAAATTTTCGGATACTGGGAAGTATAGTTTAGAAGCTACAATCTTGAGTGCGATAAACACACCCATTAACGCAAGATATTTTACTGATTTTAGTTTTGAAGCGGATGAGTTCCAAAATTCTTTTTTAAACATATAAAAAAACCTTCCTTTCACATCCATTTGGAAGAAAGGTTTTCATTCACATAATGGGAGTTGTAATGACCGCAAGCTATGCTTTTCGTCTGTAAGGACCCGTCCCAAACAGCACTTAACGCCAATTACGTTTATAACATAGCATAAGTAGGTGCAATGTCAAATGGTGTGCATGGAATTCATGATATAATAGGGCGGTATGAAGAAAATATCAGTTACATGTGAAAGAAAAGAAGATATTGCGCTGCTTAAAGAAGCAGGTGCAGATGAAGTAATCGTTGCGCTCGAAGGGGGAGTATTTAGCTCGCTCCACACTTTTTCAATTGCGCAGATTGAAGAACTATTAACACAAGCACATTTGGTGCAGATACAACTATTTGTGCTGATGAATCGTCTGTTTCCACAAAGTGAGATTAAATCAGCACAACACCAAATCCAACAGTTACTAGAGATGGGCGTTGATGGTGTTATTATTGCAGATCCTGGTCTATATCAAGTAGCCAAAGAAATATCGTTAGAAGATAAACTCATCTATAGCCCAGAGACCTTAGTAACCTCTGCAGAGGACGCAAAGTTTTGGCTATCGACAGGAATGTATTCGGTGAATATTTCACCGCTTTTAACAGAAGAGGAAATCTTGAAGATTGCCTCAAGTGTACGTCATTGTGGTATTCAGGTATTTGGATACTTATTAATGAGTATTTCTAAGCGACCATTACTAACAGCATATCAAGAAGTCGCAAATATTGAAGAACCTTTACATCATAACCATCATCTATACCTTCGCGAACAAAAGCGTGATGGTATGATGCCAGCATATGAAAATGAAGCAGGTATGATGATTTATACAGATTTCGTACAGGAATCATTTGCGTGGTTAGAGCCTTTTTCAAACGCAGGCATTCAGCGTTTTGAAATGTATGGAAACTATATTCCGCAAGCAGCACTATTAGATGCAGTACGTATGTATCGTCGTGTGATTGATGGAGAAGATGGCGAGAGTGTTAGAAAGGAATTTGTATCCAAATATCCAGAATTACCAGTTTCAGATGGATATTATGGACAGAAGACGATCAGATAAAGTTATGATGAAGAAACCTGAATTATTAGCCCCAGCAGGGGATCTGAATCGTTGTAAGACAGCGATTCGTTATGGTGCTGATGCAGTCTATATTGGAGGACAATCCTATTCCTTACGCTCAAGAGCTTCTAATTTTACGATGGAAGATATCAAGGAGGCATGTGAATTTGCACGCCAACATAACGCGCATATCCATGTCACAACCAATGTGATTCCTCATGAAGAAGATTATGAGGGTTTACGCGAGTATTTAATGAAGTTAGAAGAGTATGGTGTTACAGCAATTATTGCAGCCTCACCATCGATTATGAAACTAGCACGTGAATGCGCACCAAAATTAGAAATTCACTGTTCCACACAGATGAGTATTACCAATGTAGAAACAGCCAAATTCCTCCACGAACAGTTAGGACTAGACCGTGCAGTACTTGCGCGTGAGTGTTCAATTGAAGATATTTATGCCATCACAAAGGAATGTCCGGTAGATACAGAAGCCTTTATCCATGGTGGTATGTGTGTAAACTACTCTGGTAGATGTACACTATCCAACCGTATGACATTGCGAGATGCTAACCGTGGGGGTTATTTTATATTCCATGGGTTCTAAAGACTTACTAGCAGCGGACTACATGTATGAATTGATGGATGCAGGTGTTAGTTCCTTAAAGATTGAAGGACGTATGAAGACAGAGTATTATGTCGCATCTGTTGTTAGTGCATATCGTCATCTGATCGATGAGATTGCAGAGAATGATGGACCACTTTCACCAGAAAGATTGGCATATCACAAAAAGGAAATCTCACGTGCTGAAAATCGCCAGACAACAACAGCATTCTATCCTGGTGAAGCAGGATTAAATACACTAATCTATCATGCATACTCTGATGCAGATGTAAATCATGACTTCCTAGCCAAGGTTGCTGGATACGATCAAGACGTAAATGTAGCCTACTTAGAGACACGTAATGCATTTGATGTTGGTGAAATGTTAGAAGTAATTTCGCCTGGCAAAGACAAGCGTACTTTCAAAGTCGAGTGGATCAAAGATCCAAAGGGAGAATACCTTGCAAGTTCTAGACGTCCAATGGTAGTGGTACAAGTTCCAATCCCATTTGAAATAGGTGAAAATGACCTAGTGCGGAGGGCACGCTAATGTTACTTGAAGGAAATGTTAGTGTAAAAGCGGCCATTTTAGGAAATCATCGTAAAGTTGAAAAGCTATACTACGATAAACATAAAAATGATAAAGACTTAAACTTTATCTTACATCGTGCAAAGGAAAAAGGAATTTCATGCATGCCGTTAGAACGTGAAGAAATTAACTCAATGGCAACTGGGAGAACACACGGTGGATTGGTTGCGCAAGCGGGTCCTAGAGTCTATCAAGAACTCTCTGAATGCATGCATGGTAAAGCACCATTTCTTGTATTGCTAGAAGGAGTAGAAGATCCATTTAATTTAGGATATATTATCCGCACTTTATATAGTGCAGGTTGTGATGGATTAAT
>CALEMV010000190.1 GCA_937910655.1 uncultured Solobacterium sp. | reverse complement strand
GTATTATATTGAAATTAGAAAGGATATAATTGGGAGAAAAAGTATGAAAACTTACTTTAATTGGATCGTTGTCAAAGATAAAAAACAGTATCTTTGGTTACTAGCGTTACCATTAGGCTTACTGAAAGCAATTCTCTTTGATATCCATGATCCACAAATGTTCAATCGTCTCTTTGAGACAGTAATGGTTGTGATGGTTTGTGTTTATTTCTTTATTCGTTTTAATTCTTATTCACAATTCTTTAATCCAGATCATCCTAAACCAACTGATGTAAAGTAAAAAGTCCCTGTGTACAATGAAGTACACAGGGATTATTTCATTATTTAATGTTTAATACATGTTCCTTTGCATGAATTAAATCAGTAATCATATGACAATAAGGAGTAGAAATGCCTAAGGCATCACCCTTTTTAGCGACTGCACCATTAATGTAGTCAATTTCAGTTGGACGATGATTTTGGATGAGATCTTGATGCATTGATGGATAATGTGCAGCTGCTGCTACAGATGTCTTCATGACATAGTCTTTAATTGCTTGTTCATCTAATTTAACGCCTGTAGCTTCACCTACCATTACAAATTCGTGGATAATTGTATCTACGACACGAATTGCTTCCTCACTAGCGAAGAATTCACCAATTGTACAATCAAGTAATGCACAAGTAGAGTTCATTGTGCCATTAACACAAGCTTTACGCCAGATAGATGGTAATACATCTTCATCGTAAGTGACATTTAAACCTGCTTGATTTAATACTTCAACAATCTTCTTAGCAGCTTCTTCACCACTCTTATCGATTGATTGTAAGTTTACAGAGCCCTTACCGATGAGTTTAGCGACACCTGGACCCTTTAATCCAGCTGTCCATACTGTAACACCCATCAAGATATTTTCTTCTGGAATATACTGTTTAATCACATCTTCATGACCTAAGCCATTTAATAAACAAAGTACTTTTGTATTCTTACCAATAATCTGCTTGATATTTTGTAACATTGTTGGTAATTGCATAGCCTTTGTAAATAGGATAATTAATTCAGCTTCTTTTGTAGCTTCTGTTGGTTCCATGATAGTCATCTTGACACAATCCTCTGTATCACCAACAATCTTTAAGCCATCATTTTTAATTGCTTGAATATGATCTTTCCACATATCCAATAAAATAACTTCATTTCCTACTTTATGTAATTGATAGCCAAAGCGGCAACCCATTGCGCCTGCACCTGCGATATAAATAAACATTTTGTTTTTCTCCTTTATCCTTTGAATGTAAAGATTTCTTTCTTATAAAGATGTAATACATCACAACATACTTTATTTACAATAAAACCAACTACAAATGGCACAACAATCCAGGCAACTAACATAATCACAACATTGATATTTCCTGCATTGAGTGCTGCTAATGGGGATACAAGTCCTACAAATCCAAATCCTGCTGATGCTGGAGTACCAACCATCTGGAAGATAGGAACACTGAGAGAACTAATTGCGGCTGTAATCGCAACTGGCAAACCAATAATAGGATTTGTTAGGAAGTTAGGCATCATCATCTTCATCGCTCCTAAACCAATCGCAATAGGAACACCAGGCTTATTAACTCTTGCACATGCCCATACAAGTAAAGCAGCAGCAGAAGCTACACCCATACCTGCAGCAGCAGATGAAATACCAGTTAAACCAATTGCTAAACCAATCGCAACGGTAGAAAGTGGACTAATGATAATGAGTGAGAATGACATCGCAATCAAGATACTCATCAAAATTGGTTGTAATGTTGTAAATGAGTTGATTCCCTGTCCAATCAGAGAAGTAATCATTGAAACGTATGGAAGTGTTAAAGTACCTACCCAACCTACACCTGTTCCAACAATAATTGGAAGGAATACGAGGTTAAGAGAACCAAGTTTAGCACTGATTAAACGAATAACTAGAATTGCTAGAGCTGCTGTTAACATGGTGTTAATAACATCGCCAATACCTGCTAAACGGAAGATGTTTGTAACATTTCCATCCATTGTTACTTCTACGAATTTCCAAGCTCCAGAGCCAATATAGGCTGCACCACCCACACAAGAAGATTGAATTGGGTTAAGTTTAAACTGCATGGAAATTAAATAACCAGCCATTAATGGTGTGAAGTATTGGAATACTTGAACGATGTGTAACCAATTGGCAAATAATGGATTTGAAGCAAATGGCTTTAAGAATGTAGCGAGAATTGCGTTAGGAATTAACGCGACAACAATTGCGATTGTTGCGCCATTTAAGACCTTTAAAATGAATGAACCTAAAGTCTCCTTTTGCGTTTCAGACATAAAATTTATCTCCTTTTTTAAATGAATTATATGGAATTATCATAGTATTACCGGTATATACTTGTGATTAATTTCACCAATATTATAACTCTAACGCTTTTCTCAAACAAGAAATATGTATTTCACTTTGTAAAATTTTATATACGACAATAAAAAAAGAATTCCAATTAAGGAATTCTTATTCAGACATGTTTGGAATTTCTTCCTGTGGTTCATCAGAGACGTAACGAATACAGATGTGTCGATAACTTCCTTCACCCTTTGATTCTGTCTTAATGTTGTGCCAATCACCTAATACCTTGTGGATGACTTTTCTTTCATCATTTGGCATTGGATCAAGTTCTACATCAACCTTTGAACGTTGTACTTGTTTTGCGATACGCTTTGCCATTGAACGAATCTTGTAATAGCGCTCTTCTTTGTAGTGATTGATATCAATTAATACATCAATGCGTTTTTCAAATTCGGCGTTTACAGCAGCACGTAATACAGTATTGAATGCAGCTAATGTCTTACCCATCTTACCGATGAGAATAGCGTTGTTATCGGAATTTAGATTGATGACATAACTATCATCTAATTCTTCTAAAGCTACCTCAATATCTAAATCGATATGTGTAAAGAATTCACCTAAGTAGTCAAAGATAAATTCCTTAACATCTTCAGCACAGAATACCTTTGCGGATACAGAATTACCAATTCCTAATAATCCCTTTTTTTCTTCCACAACTGTATATTCTAATTCATCGATTGTAACTCCCTTTTCTTCAGCAGCGTTTTGTAGAAGTTCTTCAAGTGTTTTTGCAGTATAAATTTGCATTATCTTAAGCCTTCTTTCTGTGAATTGTTCTCCATGATATTTTGGACAATAATTGTCTTAATAATATCTACGATATTACGGATGAACCAGAATAAGGACATACCTGATTGCCACATTAAACCGAATGCGAGTACCATAACAATCATGTACATCTGCATCATAACGTTTTGGTTATTTGTAGGTTCTGGCTTACGGTGATGTTTCTCAGCTTCTGCAGCAGCCTTCTTCTTTTGGAAGTACATTGGTAATAATACTAAGATAACCTGTGTAACAGCCATTAATAAGAACAAGATGATGTATGGTAATCCACTTAAATCACCTTTAAATAGTAATCCGAATGCTTCGCTAGGCTTAACCTGTAAGTTCATTCCTAAGAATGTACCATTTACAACGGCTTCTGCACGCTGGATAGCCATGAACATTGCCATGATGATAGGTAACTGAATGAACTGTACTAACATCATAGAACCAGGGTTAACGTTGTACTTATTCATTAACTGCTGTTGTTCTTGAGCCATACGCATCTTAGATGCTTGATCGTCACGGCCTTCATATTTACGTTGAATCTTATTTAATTCAGGCTGTAACATCTGCATTCTTTGCATACCCATCTGGGATTTTAATGTAAAGACTGCAAGTAAACCATTTACAACCGCAGTAACGACAGCGATTGCACCACCAACAGTGATAATTGGTGCTAAGTGGTTAAGTACCCAGCTTAGTGGCCAAACAAATAATGCATTAAACCAGTTTTCAGACTGGAAGATATCTCCAAAAGTTGTTGTGTTGGAAATCAAAATAATGTGACCATTAGCATCCTTTGGAGCTGTACAACCAGTAGCTGTTACTACGATTGTCACAATTGCCATTAAGGCAAGTAGTTTCTTTGTACGAGGGGTAAACTTCATATTTTCTCCTTATGTTTCAACTATTTAATTTTAGCCTTAATTAATAGTTTTTCCAAGTTATTTTTATTCTCCTCATAGCTAAGAGAAGAATAGCTAAAGCGGATAATTAAGACCATGTCTTGTTTTGTATTTTGAAAATCAATTAATTCATGACACATCATACGAACCTGACGTTTATATAGATTGCGATGTACGGCATTACCTAGCTTCTTAGAAACAGAAACACCAATGCGTGCTTCATCACCCTCTTTAGGTCCGTAATAGATGACAAATGATTGATTTACAATCTTTGTCCCCTTTTTGATCATGGATTGAAATTCTTCCGCTTTTTTAATTCGATTCTTTACTTTCATCTCTAACCTCTACAGTAAGAAAAAAACCACCAATGGTGGCTTCTTAAGCAGATAAGACCTTTCTTCCCTTAGCTCTACGTCTGTTGATAACTTTACGTCCACCCACAGTAGCCATACGGGCTCTAAAGCCGTGTGTAGCTTTATTCTTTTTCTTGCTTGGTTGGTATGTTCTCTTCATTCATGCCACCTCCAAATTACTATATATTGAACATATGCTCATAAATAATACTTTTTGAAGTGAAAAATGTCAACGCTAGAATGAAAATAGATGAAAAACTCTCTAGTTAATTTTTACACATACAAAAAACAAAGTAGAAATTTTCTACTTTGTTATCTGATAAAATTCTTCAAATGTTAAATTGGATCCACCTTGTTCGTACATTGCATTAGAAACATCTGTACCAACATAACGATAGTGCCATGGCATATAGGAATATCCTGTAATATCCTGTTTCTTATCAGGGTAACGTAGGATAAAGCCATAAGAATGTGCATTCTCATATAACCATTTACCAGCAGGTGTATTTGCGAAATCTACAGAGCTTGTACCAGTTGCTGTATCTGTGAAGTCGAGTGCTAAACCTGTTTGATTTTCACTATAACCAGCTTTGGCTGTTGTATCAGAAGCTTCTTTTTCACCCAACTTACTAACACGGTCCTCATAAAGTGTTTGTTGGTCATCATAAGAACGGTATCCTGCAGTTACGTATAACTTAATACCAGCAGCTTCCGCAGCAGAAATCATAGACTTAGCCGCATCACCAACATCTTGGCGGATTTGGATGACATCCGCAGTACTCTGTAAATAAGGAGTAGCTAAGTTCGTTGGCACAAAGTCACGTGAAAGGGAGTGATTTTTATCAACCAATACCGTAACACTGTTAGGATCTGTCAAATGGGCTGGTAAAGCAGATGCAGTTGGCTCTACTGTTGAAGCAGTTGCCGTAGGCTCTGGAGTAGGTGTTGTCTTCTTTAATAATTCTGGATGACTATTTACATAGACAGCTATGCAGAATAAGCATACAGATACTAATAGTAAGAATTTAAGCAGTGTAGGAACACTGAGAAATCTCGTTTTTATCTTCTTTTCGTTTTCCATAACGTTTTTTCCTTTATATATAAATACATTAAATAATGTATAGGTATTTTACCATATAACAAATGATTCGCAAATTTTGAACAACTCTAGGATATTTCTGTATAATATATAGATAAGTACGGGAGGGAAAAATATGAACCCAGCAAGATTTGTAACATTCGCAATGTATTTTGCAATGGCATATTTAATTATTAAGATTTTTATATCTTCAAAGCGTAATGGAAAAAACAAGATGATTATTGATGCGGTGCGCTTAATCAATGAGAAGGAGATGTTCTTTAATCGTGTTGATCAATTAATTTCAACAGTAAATGATCCAGAATTTGCCAATAAAGGACGTGTATTAAAACTTTGGGGATGTGCATATCACCAAGACTTTCATGAATTTGATACTACATTACAAGAACTAGATATCGATTCTTTAATTGAAGATAAGAAGGGTGTTAAGTCAATCGACACAAACGAAGATTCATTCTTCTATTTATATCTAGCAATTCCAAATGTATTACATCATGTAGGTAGAGATGATTTACGTACAACCATGCATGCAAAGTTACAACCATACGAAGAATTATTAGGTAATCAACTTACGAAGGCATTATCAGATCAGTTTGATAAGTATTATGATTCTGTGGATGACCGTGGTCAGACATTCTTTGAAAAGTTACTTGAAGGTGACTATGAAGGCTATATCTATTCACGTACAATGATTGGTATCTATAAGAATCTCGCAAACGCTACACTCTATAAGATTTATCAAGACCAAGCCAAGTTTGAACAATTAGAAGAAATGAAGCCTATGTTAGAGCAGTTTGCACAAACAGGTGTAGGTAAGAGATGGATTCAAAGTTTAGATATTACTTTAGATAACACTACAGAAGAAGCAGTTGAAACAGAAGTTGTAGAAAACAAGAAGTCTCATTCTGAAGAAAATCTATCTGAAACGATGGTATTGGAGAAATTAACAGACAGCGATATCGAAAAGTTAGATCAGAAACCATCTGAAAATCTATCTGAGACTATGGTTCTAGAGAGATTAACAGATGCGGATTTAGAAGAAAAGGATAAAAAATAATGAAGTTAATTGCAGGTTTAGGAAACCCTGGCAAGGAATACGAAAAGACAAGACATAACAGTGGATTTCTAGCTGTGGATAAGTTAGCTGAAAAACTAGGAACTTCCATTACATCAGAAAAGTGGAATGCACTGATCGCTAGCGTTAGAATCAATGGTGAACAAGTAACACTCATGAAGCCACTAACTTATATGAATGAATCAGGTAGTGCAATTTCACAAGCGGTGAAGTTCTATAAGTTACAGCCAGAGGATATTCTAATCTTACATGATGACATGGATATTCCGGTTGGTGCATTGCGTATTCGCAAGAATGGTTCTGGTGGTGGACAAAAGGGTATGAAGTCTATCATCAACGCACTCGGGACAGACCAAATTGCACGTGTACGTATTGGTGTTGGTCATAGTGAGCCAGGTAATCATGCGAAGGTTCCAGATTGGGTGTTATCCCCAGTTCCAAAGGCAGAACGTGAAGAGTTTGAACGAATCATCTCTATCGCTGCAGATGCGGCCGCTGCTTGGGTCAATGAACCTTTAGATAAAGTGATGAACAAATACAACATCAAAGAAAAGAAAAAGTAAGTTAAAATTGCCATGATTGTGGCAATTTTTCTTATCTATGAGAAATGTGGATTAAGTGTTATTCTGTTTTTCAAAGGGCAATGATGATAAAATAAGAAGACATAAAAAAGGAGATTACTTGAAGAGTTCAATACAGAAAATCCCAAATTGGTTATATGAGAGAATGGTGGATAATCCAGCTGTAAAACTGTTGGATTACGCAAAGTCTCCGATTCCGTATACTTCTTTGATTGAAGAAGCGTTAGTCATTGCGACTTCCTTCCAAAAGAAGCCAAGACCAATTCTGGTTGTAAAACAGAATCTCTATACAGCACAACGTTTATATGAGAGGATTGCAACACTCTTAGATGAAAAAAATTGTGCTCTTTTTGGTGCGGATGAATCGTTACGCGTAGAAGCGATTGCCTCTAGTCCAGAATTAACTGCCCAAAAGGTAGAGACCTTAGCAGGACTATTATCGAATCCAAACCAAGTAGTGATTACTTGTCCATCCGCATTGTTAAGACAATTACCATTTCCAAAAGAATTTAAAGATCGTTGTATCAAGATCCATACAGGTGATACGTTGGACATGCATGCATTCAAACAAAAATTATTATCGGGTGGATATCAAAAGACTTCTCACATTGATCAACCATTAACCTTCGCCGCAAGAGGTGGTATCGTTGATGTATATTCGATTAACTATGACTCTCCAATTCGTATTGAGTTTTTTGATACAGAAGTTGAATCGATTCGCTTCTTTGATGTAGCTACACAAAAAACAGTTGAAAAGATTGAGGAAGTTACTATTATTCCAGCTGGCGATGTATTCTTTACAGATGAACAGATTGAAGAAATCTGTGCTAAATCAGAAGAACTATTATCAAAAGAAAATAAATCAATCTTGGCTGCTGAAATTGAATCGGACTTACATGCATTACGTGAGAAAGTATTCGCATCACATATGTATTCCTATATGGCTTTACTGTCAAAGACGGCAGGTATTTGGGATTACATGCAAAATCCACTGATTGTTTATTCCGATGAACAGCTCATTCTTGATTCAGCGAAGAAATTAAATGAAGAGACAGTAAGCTACATTCAAGAGATGGTTCAAGAAGAGAAGATGTTACCGAAGTTTGCAATGTGGCATGATATCCACAGTCTTTCAAAGTATGGTAAGAAAGTTGTAGAAGATCCATTTACAGAGAATGTAGTCAATATCGAAGAATTACATATTCCAAATGAAACCCTCGAACAAAAACTGTTATTAATTCATCAACCGATGCCAGTTGTTTTAGCATTATCGGAAAAAGAAGTTGTAACAGTTATTGATAAATGTGTAGAGATAAAATTACCATATCATTTATTATCAGATGATGAGGAACCTGTTGAAGGTATCAACATCTATACAAATTCCTTTGCGCAGGGATTCTATCTCGTCGATGAAAATCTAAAGGTGTATACAGCTGCGGAAATCTTTGCCTATCATCACCACAAAGGTAGATATGAGAATAAGTTCCGTAATGCGGAAGTTATACATGGTTATGATGAACTACAACCAGGTGATTATGTTGTCCATGCCCAATACGGTGTTGGACAATACATCTGTATTGAAAACCGTGAGATTCAAAAAGTTAAAAGAGACTTCTTGAAGATTATCTATCGTGGTAATACAGAGTTATTAGTACCGCTAGAACAATTCCGCCTTGTGCGTAAGTTTGTATCAAGAGAAGGGGTTGTACCGAAGTTAAATAAACTGGGTTCTGGTGATTGGGAGAAGACAAAACAGCGTCTTCAAAGTAATGTCGAAGATATCGCAGAACGTTTATTAACACTCTATGCCAACCGTGAACAACATATCGGCTTTGCCTTTTCAAAAGATAATGAGATGACAAAGAAGTTTGAAAATTCCTTCTCTTTTGATTTAACGCCCGACCAAGAAAAGGCAGTTGCGGAAATCAAGAAGGACATGGAAAGCAATAAACCAATGGATCGTTTAGTCTGTGGAGATGTTGGTTTTGGCAAGACTGAAGTATCCATTCGTGCTTCGTTTAAGGCTGTTTGTGATAATAAGCAGGTTGCAGTGCTATGTCCAACGACCATCCTTGCAGAACAACATTTCCATACCTTCCAAAAACGTTACCAGGAATTTCCAGTTACAGTAAAAGTACTAAACCGTTTTGTTAGTCCAGCTGAACAAAAACAAGTACTTCAAGAACTGGAGGAAGGTAAGATAGACATTATTATTGGTACCCATCGTTTACTATCCAAGGATGTAAAGTTTAAAGACCTTGGACTATTAGTTGTAGATGAGGAACAACGTTTTGGTGTTGAACACAAAGAAAAGATAAAAGAATTAAAGAATGGGGTAGATGTATTATCACTCAGTGCTACACCAATTCCACGTACACTACAGATGTCTCTTGTAGGGATTCGCTCGTTATCGTTATTAGAAACACCACCATTAAACCGTTATAGTGTACAAACCTATGTCGTAGAAAAAGATAAGAATTTAATCCGTGACGCAATACAAAAAGAACTATCGCGCAATGGACAGGTATTCTATCTTCATAACAATATTGACCAAATCTATAACATCGCAAGAAATATTCAAAGTCTTGTGCCAGAGTCTAGAGTTGGAATCGTCCATGGTAAACTTGGTAAAGAAGAGATAGAGGATATCATGCAGAGATTTATCGAGAAGGAACTCGATATTCTTGTATGTACAACAATCGTTGAAAATGGAATTGATATTCCAAACGTAAATACAATTCTGGTGGATAATGCTCAAGACTTTGGTTTAGCACAGATTTATCAGATCAAGGGTAGAGTTGGACGTAGTGATCGTCTAGCATATGCATATTTACTGATTCCACCACGTAGACAATTATCTGAGGTTGCACAAAAGAGATTAACCGCAGTCAAAGAGTTTGCGCGTCTTGGTAGTGGATATAAGATTGCGATGCGTGATTTAACTATTCGTGGTGCGGGTGATTTACTTGGATCAGACCAATCTGGCTTTATCGATACTGTAGGTATTGATATGTATATTGAGATGCTAGAAGAAGCAATCCAAGCTAAGAAAGATGGTCGCAAACAAGAAGACCTTACACCAAAACCAAAGACCAATATCCAAGCAACAAGCTATATTCCAGAGGAGTTTGCACCAGATGACTTTGATAAGTTGGATATGTATCAACGTATCGACGCAATCAAGGATGAGAAGATGTTAGAAGCCTATAAGAATGATGTGATTGACCAGTATGGTAAATTACCAAAGGAAGTCAGCACATTATTCTTGAAGAAACAATTAGACCTCGCACTAGAAGAACCAATCGTAGAAAACTATCGTGAAATTCGAGGTCAAACAGAATTAACCTTCTCTCCACTATTTTCACAAAGGGCAGATGGTGTAAAACTCTTTGAAAAGATTACAAAGATATCCAAAGATGCGACTTTACGGTATACCAATGGTACAATCATCGTCATCCTACCAAAGAATTCACAGAATATTTCCCTGGCAATCAAGATTATTTATGCCGCAAAGGAGTCAATGAGAAATGAGAATTGATAAGTTTTTAAAAGTATCGCGTATCCTCAAACGTAGAACGGTTTCTAAAGAATTAGCGGTGAATCAACGTATCGAAATCAATGGCCGCATTGTAAAGCCGGCACATGAAGTGTTGGCAGGTGATACAGTATCAATTACATTCGGAAATCGTAAACTCACAGTACGTGTATTATCGATTGAAGAAGTAAAAAAGAAGAAAGACGCATCTGAACTTTATGAGATTATCTCGGAGGAAAAGATAGCCTCTCCACTTGAAGTAGAAACAGAATAGTGTTATAAAAACTATATTGAGGAAAATATGGCAAAGAAGAGAAAGAAGAAACTAAATTCGAAATTCGTTGCATTAATCGCACTTGGCCTAGCAATGGCTATGTTATTAGCAGTTGGAAGAGAAATCATGACAACGCTACAGTTACGTAAACAAATGGCAGAGGCAAAGGAAAAGCTTGCCCAAATGCAAGAAGAAAACGAATTACTGGTTGAAGAAAAGACAAAACTCCAAGATCCAGATTATGTAGAGAGTTATGCACGTTCTAACTACATGTTCTCTAAAGATGGAGAACAGATCTTCTTCTTACCAGATAAAACAGATAAGAAACAGAATGAGTCAAATAAATGATTCATTCTTTTTTTGATAATGATTATTTAATCACTGTAATATTATTTACAGGTTCAAAGTCGATGACTTTGTGTTCTTGAATATAATTTGCAAGAAGTTCAACCATGCTAGAAAGATCAGTAGAAATAGAAGGAGCTTCTTTGATCATATTATAGTTACCACCACCCGTTGCACGATAGTTATTCATCGCAATCGTAAATTCCATATCATCTGTTACATCATTACCTTGGTAGGTTAAAGATGTAATACGATGGCCTACAGGGTTAGAAACTTTGATTGTATATTCAATGCCATCTACCATATCGTAGTTATAGTGC